>JACQTL010000352.1 GCA_016210805.1 Actinomycetota bacterium
CCCCGGGAGCTGTCCGGGGGCCAGCAGCAGCGGGTGGCCCTGGCCAGGGCCCTGGTCAACGAGCCGGCCGTGCTCCTCCTCGACGAGCCCCTCGCCGCCCTCGACCTCAAGCTCCGCAAGGCGATGCAGGGCGAGCTCGTCAAGCTCCAGGAGCGGGTTGGGGTCACGTTCCTCTACGTCACCCACGACCAGGAGGAGGCCCTCACGCTCTCCGACCGGATCGCCGTGATGAGCGGCGGGCGGATCCTCCAGGAGGGCACCCCGGAGGAGATCTACGAGCGGCCCCGGTCCCGCTTCGTGGCCGACTTCATCGGCCAGACCAACTTCTTCGAGGGCGAGGTCGAGGAGTCGACGGGGAGCGCCACGGTGGTCCGGGAGCGGGGCGGGTCGGTGCTGCGGTGCGCTCCGGCGGGGTGGGCCCGGCCGGGGATGCGCGTCCTCGTGGCCATCAGGCCCGAGAAGCTCGGTCCGGCCAACGGGCAGGTCCCGGTGGGGAACCGCCTGGCCGGGACGCTCACCCGCCGTACGTACCTGGGGGACCTCGTGCAGTACCACGTCCTGCTCCCCGGGGGCGCGGAGGTGGTCTGCCAGCGGCAGAACGAGTCGGTCGAGTCGGAAAGCCCGGCGGCCCGGTGGGAGGTCGGGTACCGGGTCGAGCTCGCCTGGGACCAGGCGAGCGCCCTCGTGCTCTCGGATGAGGAGGGCGGCGGGGTGGCCCAGGAGGAGGACCTGCGCCTCCTGGCCGAGGACGTCGCGGGGGGCGACTCGCCCCTCCGCGAGGACGAGCCGGCCGGCGCCTGAGGGCGCCGGGAGGGAAGGGAGGGGGAGGGATGGCACGGAACGATCGGGAACGGCCTGTCCGCCGGGTGGTGACCACCCCCGACGGCCGGGAGGGCAGGGCCGGCGGGGCGGACATCGACCGCCTGATGGCGCGGGTCGAGTCGGCGGGCCTCTCGCGGAGGGGCTTCTTGCGGGCGGCCGTGATCGCGCCCACGGCGGCGTTCCTGGCGGCCTGCACCCGCCGGGTGTCTACCACGACGACCACGCCGCCAAGCACGACCGCGGCGCCGACCGGGACGGGGACGCCGACCACGACGCCTCCGCCGGTCCTGGAGGACACGCTGAACATCTACAACTGGGCGGCCTACCTGAACCCGGAGTCGCGCAGGGCCTTCGCCCGGGAGTACGACGTCACCACGACGATCGACTTCTACGCCTCGAACGAGGAGCTGATCGCGAAGCTCCAGGGCGGGGCGACCGGCTACGACATCGTGGCCCCCACCGGGTACGCCGTCCAGATCATGATCGAGGAGGGGCTGCTGTTCCAGCTCGACAGGGCCCGGCTCCCGAACATCTCGCACGTGGACCCGAAGTTCCTCGGACTGGCCTTCGACCCGAACAACGACTTCTCGGTGCCGAAGGACTGGGGGACCACCGGGTTCATGTACCTGGCGGACAAGATCACGGAGGAGCCCACCACGTGGGCGGAGTTCTACGAGCTGGCCCCGAAGTACACCGGCAAGTACACGGTGCTCGACTCGGCACCCGAGGTCGTGGGGTCGGCCCTCAAGATGCACGGGTTCTCGTACAACACCACCGAGCCCGGCGAGGTCGACGTCGCGACGGACGACCTGATCGGCCTCAAGCCGCACCTCGCCGCGATCACCTCGTCGGAGTACCGGCAGATGATGGAGCGGGGCGACACGTACATGGCCCTGGGCTGGAACGGGGACTACTTCTACGTCCTCCTGGAGCAGCCCTCGGCCCGGTACGTGATCCCGTCGGAGGGCACGGAGTTCTGGATCGACACGTGGGCCATCCCGGCCTCCGCGCCGCACCCGAACCTGGCCATGGAGTGGATCAACTGGATCCTCGTCCCGGAGCACCAGGGCCGGGAGACCAGCTTCACGTACTACGCGAGCCCGGTCCCGGGTGCCGCGGAGTTCATCGACGGGGCCATCGTGAACGACCCGGCGATCTATCCGTCGGACGACGTGATCGCCAACCTCGAGGCGAACGACGGGAACCCGGTCGCCTACGACCTCCGCACGGAGGCGTGGACCAAGTTCAAGTCGGCGTAGCGTGGAGGAGGCCCGGGCGCCCGCGAGCCGATGACGACGGGGCGCGGCCAGACCGTGCGCGAGCCCCGCGGGCTGATCCTGCCCGCGTGGGGCTACTACCTCGTGTTCTTCGTCGCGCCCCTCGTCGTCATCCTCGCGTTCGCCTTCGCCCACCGGGAGGGGTTCTTCGACATCACGTTCGGCTTCTACACGGAGAACCTCGAGCGCCTGTGGGACCCCGTGTACCTGAAGATCTACACGAACACCCTGGTCCTGGCCCTGGAGGGCACACTGCTGTGCCTCCTGGTCGGGTTCCCTTTCGCCTACTGGCTGGGGACCAGGGTCCGGACGCACAAGACCCTGCTCCTCCTGCTCGTGATCGTGCCGTTCTGGACCAGCATCCTGATCCGGACGTACGCGTGGGCGCTGATCCTGGCCCCCTCCGGCTTCCTGTCCAGCTTCCTGCAGGACCTCCGCCTGATCGCCAACCCGCTCCACCTGCTGGGGACGGACAGGGCCGTGCTGGTGGGGATCGTCTACGACTACCTGCCGCTCATGGTCTTCCCGCTGTACGTCTCGATCGAGCGCATGGACCGGCGGCTGGTCGAGGCGTCCAGGGACCTCGGGGTGGGCCGGTGGGGGACGTTCCGCCGCGTGACCCTCCCCCTCGTGCTCCCCGGGATCATGACCGGCTGCCTGCTGGTCTTCGTCCCGATGACCGGCGAGTACGTCGTCCCCTCGATCCTGGGGGGCGGGCTCCGGGGGCTGTTCGGGCCGGTGGCCGCCGACCAGTTCCTGGAGGCCCTGAACTACCCCTTCGGGGCGGCGATGTCGCTGGTCATGGTGGTCTTCCTGCTCGGCGTGATCTTCCTGTACCTCCGGGTCCTCGGCCGGCAGGCCGAGCAGAACCTGGGAGCGGCCCTGTGAGCGCGTCGTGAGCGCCGCGCCGGCGTCGGTGGCCGGAGGCGAGGCCCGGGTGCGGTCCTGGGACCGGGCGGTGGACCGGGCGCTCCGGGGATGGGGAGGTGTCGTCTACGCCTTCCTGTACCTGCCCATCCTGGTGGTGGTGATCTACGCCTTCAACGACTCGCGCCACGTGGCGAACTGGGAGCGCTTCGGGCTCCGGTGGTGGGGGGAGGCCTGGCGGGACGAGTCGATCCGCAAGGCCCTGCTCCTGTCGCTGTGGACGGCCGCCTCGAACGCCGGGGTGGCCGTGGTGCTGGGGACGGCCGCGGCCCTGGGGCTCCGGAACGTCCGCCGGCGGACCCGGACGGCCTACGACGCCTTCATGTACATGGCCCTCATCGTGCCCGAGATCGTGATCGCGATCGGCTCGCTCCTGTTCTTCGCCACGTTCGCCCCGCAGCTGCTCGGGCCCCCGGCCATCGTCATCACCCACGCCGTGTTCAACACCTCGGTGGTCACCCTGATAGTGCGGGCTCGCCTGGCCGGCATGGACCGCTCGCTGGAGGAGGCCTCCGCCGATCTGGGGGCCGGGAGGTGGGGGACGTTCCGCCGGGTGACCCTCCCCCAGCTGTTCCCCGCCATCCTGGCCGGCGGGCTGCTGGCCTTCACGTTCTCGTTCGACGACGTCGTCCTGTCCACCTTCGTGACCGGAGCGGGGTCGTCGACGCTCCCCCTCAGGGTCTTCTCGGAGCTCCGGTTCGGGCTCACGCCGCTGGCCAACGTGGTGGCCACCTTCATGCTCACGATCACGCTCACCGCGATCGTCACCGCCCAGGTCCTGCTCCGCCGGAGCGCCGGGCGAGCCGGGGCGAGCGGTCCGGTCGCCGGCGGGGCCGTGGAGGTGACGCGATGAACGAGGATGCCGAGGGGCTCGAGCTGGGCCGCCGGATCAGGACCCTCCGCGAGGAGAAGGGCCTGTCCCTGCGCGCGGTGTCCGACGCGGCCGGGGTGTCCGAGAGCTTCCTGTCCCAGGTCGAGAGGGGGGTGGCCAGCCCGTCGGTGGCCTCGCTCCGCCGCCTGGCCGAGGCCCTGGGGGAGTCCGTCGGATCGTTCTTCGAGGGCCCGTCCGCCGGCGGCCGGGTGGTCAGGGCGGGAGCCCGTCGCCGGCTGGTCCATCCCCAGCGGCACTGGGAGGACGTCCTCCTGACCCCCAGGGAGTCCAAGCGCCTCCAGGTGATCCTGTCCACGATCGAGCCGGGCGGGGGGTCCGGCGACGAGCCCTACACCCACGACTCCGACGAGGAATGCGTGGTGGTGCTCCGCGGCCGGATGGAGTTCTGGGTGGACGACGAGCGCTACGAGCTCTCCGAGGGCGACAGCCTGCTGTTCGAGTCCCGCCGCCCGCACCGCAACATCAATCCCGGGCCCTCGAAGGCCGAGGTCCTGTGGATCATCACCCCGCCGTCCTACTGACCATGCGAACGATCGTCCTGGGCGCGTGCGGAGCGGTGGGCCGGGAGGTCACCCGGAACATGGCCGCCAACCCCCGGTTCGGCGAGCTGGTCCTGGCCGACCTCGACCCGGCCCGGCTCCGGTCGCTGGCCGCGGGCCTGGGCCGGCCGGCCGGCGTCGCGGTGGTGGACGCCACGGAAGGGCCGGCCCTCCGGCGGGCCTTCCGGGGAGCCACCCTGGTGATGAACTGCACCACGTACCGGCTCGGCCTCCCGGTCCTCCGGGCGGCGATCCGCGAGCGGGTCGACTACCTGGACCTCGGCGGCCTGTACAACACGCCGAAGCAGCTCGAGCTTGACGGGGCGGCCCGGAGGGCCGGCGTCCGGGCCGTGATCGGGTGCGGGGCGACCCCCGGGCTGTCCAACGTGCTGGTCCGCCGGGCCGCCGACTCCCTGGACCGGGTCGGCGAGGTCCACATCTCCTTCGCCAGCCACCGCGACATCGCGCCGTCGCCGGGGCTCCTCGACACGCTCCTCGACGAGTTCCGCCCGGGGGTGCCCCGGTACACGTGGCGGGGCGGGCGCCTCCACGAGGTCGCCCCCTTCGACGGCGCGCGGCGGGTCCGGTTCCCGGCCCCCCTCGGGGTCCAGGAGGTCTACTACGTCCCGCACTCCGAGACCTACACGCTGCCCCGGTTCATCGGGAACGGCCTGCGGGAGGTGGCCGTTCGGGGGACGTGGCGGCCCTCGGACATGCGCACGCTCCGGGCGCTGTCCCGGATCGGGATGACCAGCGACCGCCCCGTCCGGGTGGACGGCGTGGCCGTCCGCCCGCTCGACCTCCTCCGGACCGTGCTGCTCGCCCACCCCCCGGAGGAGCCCGGCCGGCCGTGGGCCTTCTTCCTGGACGTCGAGGTCTCCGGGGAACGCGGGGGCCGGCCGGCGGTCGTCCGCCAGCAGGCCCTCCACCCCGCGGACTGGGGCCGGGACGCGACGGGCCGGATGACCGCGCTCCCGGCCGTGGTGGGAGCGACGCTCCTCGCGGAGGGCGCCGGGGAGCCGGGGGTCCGGCCCCCCGAGTCCGCCTTCGACCCGGCCAGGTTCGTGGCCGGGGTCAGGGCCCTCGGGATCGAGGTCCGCCGCCGGACGGCGCCCCCGGGCCCCGCTCGACGCTAGCCCGAGGGCCCCTCCGGCGGCTCCTCCCGCTCCCGGAGCCACCGCTCGCGCTCGATCGCGTAGAGGATGAACTCGACCCGCCCGGCCCTGGCCGTGCCCGCCGGCGAGAAGCCCAGGCGCTCCAGCACCGCTCGCATGGCCGCGTTGGTCTCGTGGGTGGGGGAGCTCACCCGGGTCGCCCCCCGTGCCTCGAAGAGCCAGTCCACGAGCAGGGCCATGGCCTCGGTGCCCAGCCCCCAGCCCCGGTCGGCGGGGTCGTACAGGGCGATCCCCACCTCGAAGGCGTCGGGCGGTAGCTCCCGGTCGGGCGGGTCGAAGGCCTGGATCTCGCCGGCCAGCAGGCCCTCCACCTCGATGGCCAGGTCGAGCCGGTGCCCGGATAGAACGCCGGACGCCTCGATCCGGGCCCGGAGCTGCTCCGCCGGGGGCATCCCCTGGGGGAGCACGGTCTCGTCGTCGGCCAGGCGCGAGCGCCACATGGCGTCGAACTCCTCGGGCCGGAGGGGCCGGAGGGTGACCCGGCGGCCCTCGATCCGGATCCGCTCCTCGGCCGTGGCCCGGCTCCTCCCCGTCCGCCTCCGGCGCTCCGGCCCCACGTGGTAGCCGAGCCGCCGGGGCATCGTGGCCACCAGCCGGATGGGCCACGACACCCTCCGCCCCCGGTCCTCGGCCCGCTCGGCGCGGATCACCGCCCGGCGGACCATCCCGGCGCCGATCGAGCGGACCGGCTCGGGCGGGAACCGCCGCACCCTGGAGGGGTTCACGATGGGGAGGGCCGTGAGGTCGTCCTCCTCCCCCAGGACCAGGGAGGCCAGGATGCGGCCGCCCAGGTGGGCGGGGGCCACGCCGTTCCCCGAGTACCCGAACCCGTGATGGACGTGGCCGCCGGCCAGGGACCCGAAGGTCGGGAGGTGGGTGGGGGAGACGTCGATGGGGCCGCCCCACGCCCGCTCCACGGGCACGTCGGCGAACGAGGGGAACATCCGTCGCAGCCCCTCCTCGGCCCGGCGGATCGAGGGCCCGTCGAAGTCGAGGGCCGGGCCGAGCTTCCGGGAGGCCCGGCCTCCTCCTCCGCCGAAGGCGATCCTCCCGTCGGGAGTCGTCCGGAAGTAGTGCACGGCGGTCCGCGAGTCGGTGATGCACTCGCCGCCCGTCCACCCGATCTCGGCGAGGCGCTCCGGGGCCGGGGCGGTGAGCACGATGTGGCTCCCCCAGGTGAGCAGCCGTCCGCGGAAGGAGGGCCACCGGGCCGCCCAGGCGTTCACGGCCAGGACGGCCTGGTCCGCCGTCGCGGTGCCCTCCGGGGTCCGGGCGGCCGGCCTGCTCCCGCCCCGGAACCCGAGCGCCGGCGAGCCCTCGTGGATCCGGACCCCCCGCTCGAGCAGGACCCGGCGGAGCCCCCGGGCCAGGCGGGCCGGCTGGACCGTGGCCCCGTCCCTCATCAGGACCCCCGGGCCGAAGGCCGCCGACCGGCACCGGGCGGCCACCTCGCCGGGAGACAGGGGGACGTACTCGTCGGCGCACCCCAGGTCGGCGGCGAGCTTCACGGCCCCGTCCCAGGCCCCCTCGTGAAGCGGCGTGGCGGCGACCTCGAGGTATCCGCCCGGGGTGAACCAGGCGTCGACCCCCTGGGCCTCGCACCACTCCCCGATGGCCCGCACGCTTCCTCCCACGGCCCGGCACGCGGCCACCGCGCCCTCCGGGCCGAACATCTCCACCATCGAGGGGAGCTCGTCCCACCAGCCGGTCAGGAACCCGCCGTTCCGCCCGCTGGGTCCGCCGCCGCACACGTCCGCCTCGAGGAGGACCACGTCGATCCCCGGCCTCCGCTCGGTGAGGAACCAGGCCGTCCACATCCCGGTGTACCCCCCACCCAGCACGAGGACGTCGGCGGTGACGTCCCCCCGGAGGGGCGGGCACGGGGGGCCGGGATCCACCCCCCCGGCCTCCTCGAACCACCACCCTCGGTCGGGCATCGCCCCCGATGTTGACCGGACCGCCTGCCGACCGGCAACATCCGCCCGGTCGAACCCCGGGACGTGGGAGCATCCGTCCAGTCGAAGGAGGAAGGGGGGCGCGTGGGCGACGGGCCGGTGGTCATGTTCTTCCCGGAGGGGGCGTACGGTCCCACGAACAACTGCGTGGGCATCGGCCAGGTGCTCAGGGAGCGCGGGGCCCGGGTCGTGTTCGTGGTGGAGGAGTCCTTCGCGGGGACCCTGGAGAAAAGGGGCTTCGAGGAGGCCCTGATGCGCCTCACCCCGCCCCCCGAGGAGCCCGAGGTCCCCGGCCAGTTCTGGAAGGACTTCATCCGGGAGACGGCGCCCGAGTTCCGCAAGCCCACGGTCGAGCAGCTGTCCACGTTCCTCCGCCCGACCTGGCAGGCCATCGTGGACGGCGCCCGCCACGTCGAGCCCCGGCTCAGGGAGATCGTCGACGACCTCCGGCCCGACGTGATCGTTGAGGACAACGTGCAGGCCTTCCCCGCCATCGTGGCCTCCGGCCGCCCGTGGGTCCGCATCGTGTCCTGCAACCCCCTGGAGGTGAGGGACCCGGGGATCCCGCCGGTCTTCTCGGGCTACCCGGCCGGCGACCGCGCCGGGTGGGCCGAGTTCCGCGACGAGTTCCGGCGGACCCACGGCGACCTGTGGGGCGAGTTCGACGCCTTCGTCCGGGACGCCGGCGCCCCGCCCCTCCCGGAGCTCGAGTTCATCCACGAGTCCCCCTGGCTGAATCTGTACCTCTATCCCGAGGAGGCCGACTACGGCCGGTCCCGGACCCTGGCCCAGACGTGGCACCGGCTGGACTCGTGCGTCAGGGAGCCCGAGGCGCCCTTCGAGCTGCCCGACAGGCTGGCCGGCGACGTCGACCGCGACGGCGACGGCGACGGAGACGGGGCGCTCATCTACTTCTCGCTGGGGTCGCTGGGCTCGGCCGACGTGGACCTGATGGACCGGCTGATCGCGATCCTGGCCGAGACCCCGCACCGCTACGTCGTGAGCAAGGGCCCCCAGGCCGAGCTGGTCGAGCTCGCCGACAACATGTGGGGCGAGGAGCTGGTCCCCCAGCCGGCCATCCTGCCCCGGGTTGACCTGGTCATCACCCACGGCGGGAACAACACGGTGACCGAGGCGTTCCACAACGGGAAGCCCATGGTCGTCCTCCCGCTGTTCTGGGACCAGTACGACAACGCGCAGCGCGTGGACGAGCTCGGGTACGGGGTTCGGGTGGCTCCCTACACCTGCTCGGCCGAGGAGCTCACCGGGGCGATCGACGGGCTCCTCGCGGACTCCGATCTCCGCCGCGGGATGAAGATGATCGGGGAGGAGATTCGCAGCCGGGACGGCCGAACGAAGGCCGCCGACCTCCTGGAGCAGCTCGCCCGGACCGGCGAGCCGGTCACCGCCTGACCGGCGACGGGGGCGGGGGCCTAGTCCCCCCAGGGTCGGCTGAGCACCGACATCGCCTCCCGGAGCGCGGGGTCGTCGGGTTGGAGCGCGCGGACCGCTTCCACCCGGAGCCCCGAGCGGTCCCACAGGCCGCATGATCTCCAACGGGGGTCGTGGTAGCTCCACCACCCCACCCCCGACCACCGGCCCTCCCTGAAGATGGCCAGGGCCCACCTCTCTTTGACCGAGCGGTCCCGGGTCACGACCTCCGATGGACGAAGCCCCCTCTCGACCAGTGCCGCGGGGTCGTCCAGGTCCACGAGGGGAGGGCCCTGCATCTCGTACTCGACCAGGGCCTGCACGCTGCCCGGCAGGGATGGGGTGGCCTCGAGCATGGCCTCGTTCCACGTCCCCAGGTTCCCGAACCGCTCGGCCACCGCTCCCTCAGCGTGGCTCGAGGCGTACAGGACCAGGTACTGCTCCGGGTTATCGATGCGGCCTGCTCCCTGGACGGGCGGGACGTGGAGGGGATGGCCCGCCTCTCCCCGGCCGGCTCGGGGAACCCAGGGGATCACCCTGTGGAGGCGCACCACTCAGGCGTAGGCGCCTTCGGCTTCGGCGTCGATCGCGGCGACCACCGGGAGGGCGCCCCGGGTCCTCAGGACGTCGACGGGCCGTGCACCCAGGTGCGCGTTGTGCGATGTGAGCCAGGTCGTGGCCAGCTCCGGAGGGTACAGCTGATGGAGGCGCGTGAGCGCGTACTCGAGGTCCACGATCCCCCGCTGGTTCTCGGGGGTGATGCCTTCGGCCCGGCTCCGCCACCTGGAGGGCTGCGAGCGGCTGACGGACAGGAGATCCGCCACCCGATTGTTCCCCAGTTCCTCGACGAGGCGCCCCACCTTGGCCCGAACGACGGAGCTGGACGCGGTCGCGTGCTTGCCGGTCCTGGTCGACCGGACCTTGGACTTCCCGACCCTCGTCCCGGAACCACCGGACGGCTTCCTCGCGGCCGGCCCTCTCTCGGTCACTCTCGCCTGGGCCTTCATGCCCAACAGTTTACGTTGGGTAGCGACTGTGGTCAACCGGCCGGGAAGGAGGCCCACTCGAAGTGCATCGCGTCGGGAGGGTCCCACCGGCCGCCCCAGGAGAAGCCCTGCGCCTCCATGGCCTCGACCAGTCGCTCGTCCTGGTCCGGCTCGGCGCCGTAAGGGTTCGCCGCGGCGTTCACGTCGATGGCCACTCCCCACGCGTGGTACGAGAGGGCCCTGGTCGGGTCGCGGTTGATGAACCGGGGCACGTAGCAGCCCCCGTACCCCGAGCCGACGGCCTCCGCCCCGGCGCCGCTCGCCTCGAGCCGCTCGAGCGCCGCCACGAGCTGGGGGAGGAGGTCCCGGTGGCACGTCACCTCGCCGAGGAGGGGCACGGTCTCCGTGACGATGTTCTCGGTCACCCACGCCAGGTCCGGCTGGAGCTCGCCGCCGTCCCGGACCGCGGCGAACTCGCCGAAGTTGTCCTTCAGGCGGGCCATCGACGAGGTCCCGTCCCCGTGGCGGAGGTAGGGGACCTCCTCGGACCACCCCCTTATCTCCACGAAGGTGCCCTCCGGGAGCATGGCCAGGACCTCCTCCCGGATCGCCCCGAGCCCCGCTCCCGGTCCGGGCCGGACCAGCGCGTAGCGGTAGAGCGTCAGCCCGAGCAGGCGCCCGGTGCCGTCGGACACCAGTACCTCGTGCCCGCCCATGAGCTCGTCGGGGAGCACGGCGGCCACGGGGACCTCGACGTCCCCGAACTCGAGCGTGCCTCCCCGGCCCAGGCCCCTGACCCGGGCCTCCGTACGGCCGATCGCCGCCCCTCCGTCGGCCAGCCGGCCGACGACGCCCTGGCGGCCTTCCGGGAGGAAGGGGCGGTACGCGGCCGGCTCCGCCGCGGCCACCTCGATCGGGAACGCCATCCCGTCGGGGGGGTCCCCGACCCGCTCGCCTCCCGCGTCCGAGGCCCCCGTGAGCCACGCCACGCCGGAGAGCACCGGGGCCACCGCGGACACGCCCTGGACGCCGCTCATCCGGACGGCCACGTCCTCCGGGAACCCGCCGGGCATCCAGGCCACGGCGCTCTCCTCGAGGACGGCCCGGACGGGGTCGGTCCCGTCCGTCTCGCCTCCCTCTCCCGGCGATCCCTCGGACGTGGCCGGTCCGGTGGGGGAGCGGCCCCCCAGGATCGATACCGCGGCGGCCCCCCCGCCCAGGGCGACCACCAGCGCCAGCGCGAGGAGCCTCCGCCGGCGGACCCGCGCGGTCCTGCGCCCGGACCTGCCCGGGGGGCCGTGCCCGTTCGCCCCGAACGCCGGATCGCTCCGCCGGCGGCCCGGGGTCGTGGTCCGGGTGTCCCTTCCGAACAGGAAGTCGTCGTCGTCCCGCCGCATGACCTCGAAGCGTATCCCCTCGCGGAGCGGCGGTCCCCGGTCAGGGGGGCGGGAGGTCGAGCACGCAGAGGTCGGCCCGCCCCGCGGCCAGGATCGTGCTGGCGTCGTCGCGGGTCACTATGCGCCCCCCGACCATGGTGGGCACGCCGGCCTCGTTGCGGATCCGGTCGCTCGCCGGCACCAGGTGGAACCGCCGGTACTCCGGCCGGGTCTCCGGGACCGTCCACCCCCCGTGGACGTGAACCACGTCGCAGCCCCGGTCCGCCAGGGCCCGGGCCGCGGTCACTCCCTCGTCGAGCGAGAGCCCTCGGCGGTGGCGGTCCTCGGCGACCAGGCGGACCACCAGGGGCCGGTCCGCCGGCCAGGCCTCCCGGACCGCCTCCACCACCTCCAGCGGGAACCGGAGCCGGCCCTCCGGCGAGCCCCCGTAGGCGTCCCGCCGCTCGTTGGCCAGGGGGGACAAGAAGGCAGCCAGGAGGTACCCCTGGGCCATGTTCACCTCCAGGACGTCGAAGCCGGCCTCCCCGGCCCACCGGGCCGCCCTGGCGAAGGCCTCCCGGATCCCCGGCAGCTCCTCCGGGAGCAGCTCCCGGGGGAACCGGCTCCACGGAGCGTAGGTCAGGGCGGAGGCCGACACGAGCGGCCAGTTCCCCACCGCCAGGGGCCGGTCCAGGCCCTCCCGGCGGGGCCGGGAGGAGCCCCGCCGCCCGGCGTGGCCGATCTGGGCGGCCACGCCGACCGGAGGCCCGCCCGCCGCCGAGAGCTCTCCGCGGACCCGGGCCAGCAGCCGCTCCCAGGTGCGGGCGTGCTCCAGGAGGTACAGGCCGGCCGAGCCCGCGGTCGTCCTCCCCTCCGGGGACACCGCGAGCATCTCGGTGATCACGAGTCCGGCTCCCGAGGTCAGGGCCTCGGCGAGCTGCCCCGCGTGCGCCTCGCCGGGCATCCCGTCGACGGCGGCGTCGGTGCTCACCGGGGCCTGGACGGCGCGGTTCGGCAGGAGCACGCTCCCCAGCCGGATCGGCGCGAACATCGGCGGCGGGGCGATCCTCCGGGGAGGCGGCGTTCGTTCCCCACTAGTCTGTACTGGACTAGTGGCGGAGACGCCCTGCCCGGCCGCCCCGGCGCCGCTGGCCGCCCGGGCCCGCTCGGCGAACCAGGCGTCGACCCGGGCCACGAAGCCGGGGTCGCGGAGCGCCAGGTTGCCGTGGCCGATCCGCCCGCTCCGGGTGAGCAGGTTGAACGCGAACTGCACCGGCTCGAAGCCCGCGTACCTGTCCACGTTCTCGAAGTACGTCTGGCTCTCCCGGGCCGCCTCCTGGAGCCGCTCGACGGCGGGTTGCCGCTCGAGCTCGTAGTAGGTCAGGGCCTGCTCGAGGCGGGCCGGATCTCCCCCGCACCGCTCGATCGCGCCGGCCAGCGAGATCGCGTCCTCCATGGCCAGCTTGGTCCCGGACCCGATCGTGAAGTGGGCGGTGTGGACGGCGTCGCCCATGAACGCCACGTTCCCGGCGTGCCAGGTGTCGTGCTTCACGGTGAGGAAGTTGAACCAGAGCGACCGGTTCGAGAGCAGCCGGTGGCCCTCCAGGTCCTCCGCGAACAGGGCCTCGCAGAACGCGATGCTCTCCTCATCGGAGGCCCGGTCCAGGCCGGCCCGCTGCCAGACCTCCTCCCGCGTCTCGACTATGAAGGTGCTGGTCGTGGCGTCGAACGGGTAGGCGTGGGCCTGGAAGAGGCCGTGCTCGCTCTCCCGGAACGAGAACGTGAAGGCCCGGAGCCCGAAGTCCGTGCCGAACCAGACGTACCGCGTGCTCCGGGGGTCGATGCTCGATCCGAGCTCGTCGCCCCACACCCGGCGGGCCGTGCTGTTCACGCCGTCCGCGGCGACCAGGAGGTCGACCTCCCCGGCCAGGCCGCGGACGTCCTCCTCGGTCAGCTCGCGCTCGAACTCCAGGGCCACGCCGAGCTCGGCGCAGCGCCGCTGGAGGATGCCGAGGAGCTCCTTGCGGGCGATGGCGCTGAACGCCTGGCCCCCGACCCGCACCGTCTCGCCCCGGTACCGGACGTCGATCGCGTCCCACCGGACGAACGACTCGGTGATCTCCTCGTAGGACTTCGGGTCGGCCTCCCGGAACTCCCCCAGGGTCTCCTCCGAGAAGACCACCCCCCAGCCGAACGTCGCATCCGGCGGGTTGCGCTCGATGACCGTGATGTCGTGCGAGGGGTCGGCCCGCATGGCCAGGGCGGCAAGATACAGGCCGGCCGGCCCGCCTCCCAGGACCGCGATGCGCACCGCCCCGGCCTCCGGCGCTTCCCGCCCTACGCGAGGACCTGAGCCAGCCGGTCCACCTGGTCGAGCGACGCCACCGTGGGCAGGAGGACGAGCTCGTCGCACCCCGCGTCCTCGTAGCCCCGGTAAAGGTCCACGATGGCCTGGGAGGTGGTCAGGTTCCCGGCGGCGATCTTCTCGGCGAACGGGCCCGTGAACGCGTAGTAGTCGCGCAGGTACATCGCTCCCCGCTCCACGGTCCCCCCGTCCCCCAGCGTGAAGTAGGCCTGGCCCCACAGGTCGGGACGGCCCGGTCGCTCGGCCTCGGACCAGGCCGCCAGGGCCCGGGCGGCGGCGTTGGCGAAGGCCCGGGGAGGCCCGCCCCCGTGGACGTAGCCGTCGGCCAGGCGGGCCATCCGGGCGAACGCCGGGCCGGAGGACCCCCCCACCAGGATCGGCGGGCCGCCCTCCCTGGCCGGGCGGGGCCCGACCGTGCCCTCCTCCCACGCCGACCGGATCGCCACGAGCTGCTCGGAGAACCTCGGGCCCCGTCCCCGGCCGTCCACGCCGGCCACCATGTAGTCCTCCTGGCGGGCCCCGGTGGCCAGGCCGAGCACGAGGCGGCCCCCGGACAGCCGGTCCACGGTGGCCGCCTCCTTGGCCAGGAGGGCGGCCGGCCGGAGCGGCGCGATCACCGCCATCGTGACCAGCCGGACCCGGGAGGTGACCGCCGCCGCGGCGGCCAGCATGGCGAAGGCCTCTTGGTTCCCGTAGGCCAGGCGGTCGATCGTTCCCAGGCTGGAGAACGGGCCGGAGTCGGCCCGCCTGGCCCACTCCAGCACCACGTCGCCCTCCGCCCCGGGGACGATGCCCGGTAGCCCGACGCCCACCCTCATCCTCGTCGCCCCCGATCCGAACGAGCCCGGCCGAGGCTACACCATCGCCCCGGCCCCTCCCGCCGGGTAGTCTTCGGGACCATGGCCGATGGGGGGACGACCACGGGGGCGCCGGCCTCGATCGTGATCCGGCGCCGGGTGGAGTGGGCCGACGTCGACGGGGCCGGCTGGTACCACAACACGGCCGCGTTCCGCTTCATCGAGGCCGCCGAGACGAGCCTGCTGGCCCGCCTGGGCCTGATCCACTTCTACGGCCGCCACCCCAGGGTCCACGTGGAGGCCGACTTCCTGGCCCCGCTCCGGTTCCACGACGTGGTAGACGTCGAGATCCGGGTCGCCGCGGTGGGCCGGACGTCGGTCACGTACGACTCCGAGATCCGGCGGGGCGACGAGGTCGCGGTGCAGGGCAGGCTGGTCGCCGTCCTCCTCGACGGGCCGGGAGGCGAGCCGGCCCCGTGGCCCGACGACGCCCGAGAGCGCTTCATGACCGCCGGCCCCCAGCGGGGCGACGACCTCTCCTCCTGAGCGGTTCCTCCGGTTCGACGGGAGGGCCCGGAAGCGACACAATCGACCCGATCCGTTCCGGGAGGCCCGCATCCGCCCCGGGAACCGCCCAGCGCGATCGGGCCCACGCTTCCAGGAGGGAGGCAGCGATGGCGCGGGGCATATCGGTCAAGGCGCTGGCGGTCCTGGCCGCGATCACGCTCGTAGCCGCGGCGTGCACGCGCGATGAGCAGCCCGACGAGGGCGACCAGACGACCACCGAGCAGGGTGACACCGGCGGCGGCGGCCAACAGCAGCAGGAGAGCCTGCTGGACGTGGTCCGGTCCCGGGGAACCGTGGTGTGCGGGGTCAACGACACCGTCCCCGGGTTCGGGTTCCTCACCGCCGAGGGGTCGATCGAGGGATTCGACATCGACTTCTGCAAGGCCATCGCGGCCGGGGTGCTCGGAGACCCCGCGGCGCACGAGCTCGTCCCGGTCACGGCCGACGAGCGGTTCAACTCGCTCCGGGCGGGCCAGTACGACGTCCTGGTCCGGAACACGACCTGGACCAGCAGCCGCGACGGCTCGGAGGGGGTGGCCTTCACCCACGTGAACTTCTACGACGGGCAGGCCATGATGGTCCGGGCCGGGGAGTTCGCCGAGGTCGCCGACATGGACGGGACCACGGTCTGCGTCACGGCCGGGACGACCACCGAGCTGAACCTGGCCGACTACGCCCAGCAGCTCGGCATCCAGATCGACGCGCTCGTCCTCCAGTCCAACGACGACATCCTCCCGGCGTTCGAGGCCGGGCGGTGCGACGGGTGGACGTCGGACTCGTCCCAGCTCGCCGGGCTTCGCTCCGAGTTCGAGGAGCTGCTCGGAGACCTCGAGATCCTCCCCGACGTCATGTCCAAGGAGCCCCTGGGCCCCGCCGTGCTGGATGGGGACTCGGCCTGGTACGACGCCGTGAGCTGGGTGGTGAAGGGCCTCATCCTCGCCGAGGAGCTCGGCGTGACCAGCGAGAACGTGGATGAGGAAGCGGCGAACCCGTCCAACCCGCAGATCGGCAACCTCCTCGGCGCGCCGACCGAGGAAGGGGCGCCCTTCGACCCGGGCCTCGGCCTCGAGCCGGACTTCATGGTGGCGGTGCTGCAGGCCGTCGGGAACTACGGCGAGATCTTCGAGCGCCACGTCGGCGCGAACACGCCGCTCGGCCTGGAGCGGGGCCTGAACGCCCTCTGGACGGAGGGAGGGCTGCACTACGCCCCGCCGTTCCGGTAGGGGCGAGGACGGCACGGCCGGACGGGGCCCGGTCCTGGGGGCCGGGCCCCGCGGCCCGTGTCGCCTATCCTTCGAACGATGGCCGATGCCGCCGCGGTAGAGCCCGCCCGGCCCCCCTTCTGGCGGAACGTCAGGGTCCTCCGGTTCCTGGGCCAGGTGGGGTTCGTCGTCCTCACGGTCCTCGTCCTCCGCGAGCTCTACCTGAACCTGGCCTTCGGTCTGCGACGCCAGGGCCTCGACCTGTCGTTCGACTTCCTCCGGCAGCGGGCCGGCTTCGGCATCATCGAGGGGATCTCCTACAGCCCGAACCAGAGCTACGTGCGGGCCCTCCAGGTCGGGCTGGTGAACACGCTCCGGGCGGCGGCGGTCGGGATCGTGGTCGCCACGGTGTTCGGACTGATCATGGGGGTGGCCCGGCTCTCCCCGAACTGGCTGATCCGCAAGATCGCCCAGGTCTACGTCGAGGTCTTCCGCAACACCCCTCTCGCCGTCCAGCTGGTGTTCTGGTACTTCGCCGTGGTCCTGACGCTCCCGGTGATCGAGGGAGGCTTCTCCCTGGGAGACTTCGCCTTCCTGTCCAACCGAGGGGCGGCGATCCCCTGGCCCCGGGCTGGGCCCTCCTTCGGGACGTGGGGCGCCTTCCTCCTGGCGGGAGTGGCCCTGGGCGCCGGGGTCTGGGTGGTGCGGACGCGCGCCTTCGATCGGACTGGACGCCCCCATCACCGGGTGCTGCTGTCGCTCGCCGTCCTCGTCGCCGTGGCGGCGGCCGGCTACGTCGTTTCCGGTGACCCGGTCGAGCTCGACGTTCCCGAGTCCACCGGGCGGGGTTACACCGGCGGGTTCCAGATGTCCCCCGAGTACGCCGGCCTCCTCATCGCGCTGGTCATGTACACCGGCGCGTTCATCGCGGAGATCGTGCGGGGCAGCATCCTGGCCGTGTCCAGGGGGCAGAAGGAGGCGGCCGAGGCCCTCGGCCTCAGTCCCGCCCAGCAGCTCCGCTTCGTCGTGCTCCCCCAGGCGATGCGGATCGCCATCCCCCCGCTGAACAGCCAGTACCTCAACCTGACCAAGAACACGAGCCTGGCCATCCTGATCGGCTACCCGGAGCTGGTGTTCGTGGGCCGGACCATCGCCAACCAGGCCGGGCGAGCCACCCAGGTCCTCCTGGTGTGGATGGGGGCCTACCTCGTCCTCTCGCTCTCGATCTCGTTCCTGATGAACCTGGTCAACCGGGCGGTCACCCGGAGGGGGGAGGGGCGGTGAGGCCCCGCGTGAACCTCCAGGAGGACGTCGACCTGGTCGGGCTCCCGCTGGAGGACGAGCGGCCGGTCGAGGTCGCCCCGGCCAGGGTTCCGGCCACCCCCGGCGAGTGGATACGCGACAACCTGTTCTCCTCCGTGTTCAACGGCGTGCTCACGGTGGTCACCGGGGCCCTCGCCCTCTACCTCGGCTACCAGGTCCTCCGCTGGATCCTGGTCACCGCCGAATGGGCGGTGGTCAAGGCGAACCTGCGCATCTACATGATCGGGCGGTTCCCCCTGGAGGAGGCCTGGCGGGTGTGGGCCTCCGTCTTCCTGGTCGCGGTCCTCGGCGGGCTCTCCTTCGGGGTGTCGGGGCACCGCCTCCGGTGGACCCTGCGGAAGGCGGCCCTCCGGGCCGCCCTGGCGGCGCTCGTCGTGGGGGCGCTGGTCTTTTTCCTCGACGGGCCGAGGATCTGGATCCTCACGGGGTCCGTCCCGGTCCTGCTCGCGGCTTCCCTGAAGGCGGGACGGGCCGGGTACGAACGGCTCCGCGTCCCGCTGTGGATCGGGTGGGGCCTGGCCTTCCCGGTCGTGATGGTCCTCCTGCGGGGCTTCGGGGGGGTGCCACCGAAGCTGTGGGGCGGGTTCCTGCTGAACGTGGTGGTGGCGGTGGTGGCCATCTTCCTCTCGTTCCCGGCCGGGGTCCTGCTCGCGGTGGGCAGGCGGAGCTCGCTGCGGGCGGTGAGCTCGTTCTGCGTGGGCTTCATCGAGCTGATCCGGGGCGTTCCGCTCGTGACGCTGATCATCGCGGGCTTCAACCTGCTCCCCCTCATGCTCCCTTCGGGGATGGACCTGGCGCTGATCGTCCGGATGATGCTGATCTTCACGATCTTCAGCGCGGCCTACGTCGCCGAGATCGTCCGGGGCGGGCTCCAGGGGATCCCGTTCGGACAGTACGAGGCGGCCCGCGCCCTGGGCCTGTCCACGACCCGTATCCTCGCGCTGGTCATCCTCCCCCAGGCGCTGCGATCGACGATCCCGGCGATGATCAGCCACTTCATCAGCCTGTTCAAGGACACGTCGCTCTTGGCCGTCCTGGCCATCACGGAGCTCCTCAGGGCGGCGAGGCGAGCGTCCGCGCAGCTCGAGTTCCTGGGGGCCAAGAAGGAGGCCGTGCTGGCCGCGGCGGTGTTGTTCTGGGTCGTTGCCTTCTCGATGTCGCGGTGGAGCCAGCGGCTCGAGCGCAGGCTGGGGGTGGGAGAGCGATGACGGAAGGCGCGACCGGCGAGCCGGTGGAGGAGCGTCCGGAGGCGGACCAGATGATCGTCGCCGAGGACGTCAAGAAGTGGTTCGGGAAGTTCCAGGCGCTCAAGGGCATCACGACGTCGATCCGCCGGGGAGAGGTCGTCGTCGTGATCGGTCCGTCCGGCTCCGGGAAGTCCACCTTCATCCGCACGATCAACCGCCTCGAGCGGCACGACTCCGGCCGCATAGTCGTGGACGGGATCGAGCTCACCGACGACATCCGCAACATCGAGCGGATCCGCAGCGAGATCGGGATGGTGTTCCAGTCGTTCAACCTGTTCCCGCATCTGTCGGTCCTGCGAAACGTCACGCTGGCCCCCAGGAACGTGAGGAGGTGGCCGCGGCGCCAGGCCGAGGAGAAGGCCAGGCAGCTGCTGGAGCGGGTGGGCATCCCCGAGCAGGCCGACAAGTACCCCGCCCAGCTCTCCGGGGGCCAGCAGCAGAGGGTGGCCATCGCCCGAGCCCTGGCCATGGAGCCCAGGATCATGCTCTTCGACGAGCCGACGTCCGCGCTCGACCCGGAGATGATCAAGGAGGTCCTGGACGTCATGAAGCAGCTCGCGGGGTCCGGGATGACCATGGTCGTCGTGACCCACGAGATCGGTTTCGCGAAGGAGGTGGCCGACCGGATCCTCTTCTTCGACGAGGGCCTGATCGTGGAGGAGGGGACCCCCGACCGCTTCTTCACGGAGCCCGAGCACGACCGGACCAGGTTGTTCCTCTCCCAGATCCTCTGAGCCTCCCGCCGGCCATGGAACGGGGGGGCGAGCCGACCTAGGATGGGTCGATGGATCCTTCTGAGGAGCGGGCCGCCGGCGGCGGGCGCCAGGTCCGCCGGTTCGGCGAGGTCTCCGAGGTCTCCGAGGAGGAGGAGCTCACCTACGGCGGGTACCTCCGGCTCCCGGACCTCCTCTCGCTCCAGACGCTCCTCTCCGACCCTCCGGCCCACGACGAGCTCCTGTTCATCGTGGTCCACCAGGCCTACGAGCTCTGGTTCCGGGAGATGGTCTTCGAGCTGGAGACGGTCCGGGACCTGATGGCCTCCGGGAACCTGACCCGGGCCCGCCACTACCTCGAGCGGGTGCACGCGATCGAGCGCCTGATGGTCGAGCAGATCGCGGTTCTCGAGACGATGTCCCCCCAGGACTTCATGGAGTTCCGGAGCAACCTGTCGCCGGCCTCCGGCTTCCAGTCCGTGCAGTTCCGCGAGATCGAGTTCCTGTCCGGCCTGAAGAACCGGGCCCTGATGCGGCACCTGGGCGAGACCTCCGAGGAGCTCGAGCGGCTGGAGCGGAGGTTCCGCGAGCCCACGCTGTGGGACGGCTTCTGCGAGCTGCTGGAGCGCAACGGCCTCCCCATGCCGGGCGACGACGAGGAGGTCCGGCGCAAGTCGATGCTGGCGATGGCCCGGGAGCCCGAGCACCTCGAGCTGTTCTACCTGTCCGAGGCCCTGCTCTCCCACGACGAGCTGTTCTCGCTGTGGCGGCAGCGCCACGTGCTCATGGTCGAGCGGATGATCGGCTCGAAGACGGGGACCGGCGGCTCGAGCGGCGCCAGCTACCTGCGCACCACCCTGGACCGGAAGTTCTACCCCGAGCTCTGGGAGCTCCGCAGCTCGCTGTAGCCCGCGGCGGCTCTCCGTGAGACCGTGGACGGGAGGATGACCGACGAGAAGCCGCTCCTGCCGCCCGAGATGGGGACCCGTCTCTTCTTCGCCTCCGTGGCCCTCGCCAGCGCGTTCGTGCTCCTGATGATGACGTCCGACCTCCCCCCCAAGGACAGAGGGGATC
>JACQTL010000362.1 GCA_016210805.1 Actinomycetota bacterium
GCGCCCGGCCGGGGGGCGTACCTGCACCGAGACCCGGCCTGCTGGACGGCGGCGCTCCGCCGGGGAGCGCTGTCCCGGGCCCTCCGGACGAGCCTGGGGCCCGAGGAAGCCGGTAGATTACTGGCGGAACTGGAAGGAGCAACCACCGAGTGAGGGTCCACGAGCTAGCGCGAGAGCTCGGCGTGTCGAGCAAGGAGATCCTGGAGGCCCTGGAGGAGATGGGCCTCGGGGGTCGCACGGCCTCGTCCTCGGTACCCGAGGAGGCCGTGCCGCGCCTGCGGGCCTCCGGCGGCAAGCCGATCCCGGGGGCCAAGCCGAGGACGGCCCGGGAGGAGCCCCTCCCGCGCCGGCGTCCCGAGAAGGCGGCCCGGCCCGTGGAGGAGACCCCCCCCGCCGCCGACGCCACCGGTGACGGCGACGGACGGGTCCCCACGGCCGAGAAGGTCCCCCCCGAGGCGGCCGAGGTCGCGCCGGCCGGCGCCGCGGCAAGGGGCGACGGCGACGGTGCCGCTCAGGCCCTCGCCCCCAGCGGGCCGCCCGTGCTCAAGATCCCCCGGGGGGCCACGCCCCAGGACATCGCGGAGAGGACCGAGCGAACCGCCGCCGAGGTGGTCAAGGTGCTGTTCGGGATGGGGCAGATGGTCTCGGCCAGCCAGTCGCTGCCCGACGAGACGATCGAGCTCCTGGCCGGCGAGCTCGGCTACGAGGCCGAGATCACCGGGATCGAGGAAGCGGAGGAGCCGGCCGAGGAGGAGGTCGACGAGAGCCGGCTCCGCCCCCGGGGCCCGGTGGTCACGGTGATGGGCCACGTCGACCACGGGAAGACGCTCCTGCTCGACGCGATCCGCAAGACCGACGTGGTCTCCGGCGAGTTCGGCGGGATCACCCAGCACATCGGGGCCTACCAGGTCCACGACAGGGAAGGCCGGGAGATCGCGTTCATCGACACCCCCGGGCACGAGGCCTTCACCGCGATGCGAGCCCGGGGAGCCCAGATCACCGACATCGCCGTGCTGGTCGTGGCGGCCGACGACGGCGTGATGCCCCAGACCACGGAGGCCCTGAACCACGCCAGGGCCGCCGGGGTCCCCATCGTGGTGGCCGTGAACAAGGTGGACAAGCCGGAGGCCGACCCCCAGCGCGTCCGCCAGCAGCTCGTCGACCAGGGGGTGGTCCCCTCGGAGTGGGGCGGCACGCACGAGTTCGTGGACGTCTCGGCCAAGCACGCCCAGAACCTGGACCAGCTCCTGGAAACGATCCTCCTGGTGGCGGAGCTCGAGGAGCTCAGGGCCGACCCGGAGGCCCCGCCCAGGGGGGTCGTGATCGAGGCCCACCTGGACCGGGGGAGGGGTCCGGTGGCCACCGTGCTCGTCCAGCGGGGAACCCTGCGGGTGGGCGACGCCGTGGTGAGCGGCACGGTCCACGGGAAGGTCCGGGCCATGCTCGACGAGCACGGCGCCAACCTGAAGGAGGCCGGCCCGTCCAAGCCCGCGCAGGTCCTGGGGTGGACGGCCGTCCCCGAGGCCGGCGACGACTTCCGGGTGGTCGAGGACGACCGGGAGGCCCGGCACCTGGCCCAGGAGAGGGAGGCCAGGGCCCGGCAGGCCGACCTGGTGGCCTCGCGGCCCCCGGGCCTCCAGGAGCTCATCGCCCTGACCAGGGAGAGCGGCATGGCCGAGCTCAACCTGGTGGTGAAGGCCGACGTCCAGGGCTCCCTGGAGGCGCTGATCGAGGCCCTCGACAAGCTCCCCCAGGACGAGGTCCGCCTCCGGGTGATCCACCGGGCCGTGGGAGCGATCAACGAGGGGGACGTCTCGCTGGCCCTGGCCTCCCGGGCCGTCGTCGTGGGGTTCAACGTCCGGCCCGACGCCGGGGCCACCGCCCTGGCCGATCGGGAGGGCGTGGACGTTCGCCTGTACCGGGTGATCTACGAGGCCATCGACGACATCCGCCAGGCCCTCTCGGGGCTGCTGTCCCCCGAGGAGCGGGTCGTGGAGCTCGGCCAGGCCGAGGTCAGGGCCGTCTTCAGCGTGCCCCGGGGCCGGATCGCCGGGTGCTACGTCACCCGGGGCATGATCCACCGGAACGACCAGGCTCGCCTGGTCCGCGACGGCGTCGTCGTATACGAGGGACGGATCGGGTCGCTCCGCCGGTTCAAGGAGGACGTCCGGGAGGTCAACGAGGGCTTCGAGTGCGGGATCGGCCTGGAGAACTTCAACGACGTGAAGGAGGGCGACCTGATCGAGACCTTCGAGGTCCGCGAGATCGCCCGGTCCCTGTAGAGGCCCGCTCGACCCGACCGGATCCGAGCCGAGGTGACCGACCATGGTGGTGGCGCTGGTCAGGCTGGACCTCCGCATCCCGGGGGCCGGGTCGCTCAAACAGAAGCGGCACGTGATCAAGGGCCTGACCGCGGGCATCCGCCAGAAGTTCAACGTGTCCGTGGCCGAGGTGGATCACCACGACCTCTGGCAACGGGCCACGATCGGCGTGGCGGCCGCGTCGAGGGAGGGGTACCACGCCAGGAAGGTGATGCACGAGGTGGAGAGGTACGTGTCCACCTGGCCCTCCGTGGAGATCATCGACTCGGAGCTCTCGCTCCACCACCCCGAGGACTGAGCGCGATGGCCGGGCACAGCAGGATGGACCGGGTCTCCGAGGAGTTCCGCGAGGTCCTGGCCGAGGAGATCCCCAAGCTGAAGGACCCCCGGATCGGCTTCGTCACGGTGACCGGCGTGACCGTGTCCCCCGACCTCCGCCGGGCCACGGTGTTCTACACCGTCCTGGGCGAGGAGAGCGACCGCCGGGCCACCGCGGCCGCCCTCCGCTCGGCCCGCTCCCGGCTGCGGTCGGAGGTGGGCCGCCAGGTCCGCCTGAGGTTCCTCCCCGAGCTCGAGTTCGAGGAGGACGACGCCGTCGAGCGGGGGTCGCGGGTCGAGGAGATCCTGGAGCGGCTCCACCGGGAGGAAGGGGGGTCCGGCGACGATGATGGATGAGCGGCTCCGCCGGGCCGCCGAGGTGCTGTCCGGCGCCCCGGAGGTCGCCCTGGTCTGCCACGTGAACCCCGACCCCGACGCGCTGGGGTCGCTCCTGGGGCTGTCGGCCTTCCTCCGGGCCCGGGGGGTCCGGACCGTGGGGTCCTTCGGGAACGAGCCCTTCGAGCTGCCCCGGTGGGTGGCCGCCCTCCCGGGCGCCGACGTCCTCGTGGCGCCCAGGGACTTCCCCAGGTCCCCGGAGGTCGTGGTGACCATGGACACGGCCTCGATCGACCGTCTGGGCAACCTGAACGGGCCCGTGGCCCGGGCCCGGGAGGTCGTGTGGATCGACCACCACGCCAGCAACCCCGGCCTGGGAACGGTCCCCCTGATCGACCCGCACGCCGCCTCCACGGCCGAGATCGTGTTCCGGCTGATGAAGGCGATGGGAGGGGAGATCCCGGCCGGCGCGGCGGCCTGCCTCTACGCGGGCATGGTCACCGACACCGGACGGTTCCAGTACCAGGCCACGACCCCCGAGACCCTCCGCCTGGCCGCCGAGCTCCGGGAGGTGCCCTTCGACCACGCCGCGCTGGCCCAGGCCCTGTTCGAGGACCTGTCGGTCGGGTACCTGAAGGTGCTGGCCACGGTGCTCCAGCGGGTCGAGCTGGTCCCGAGCGCCGGCCTCGTGTGGACCTACCTGCTCCAGGCCGACGTGGCCGAGGGCGGGATCGACATGACCGAGACCGACGAGGTGATCGACGTGGTCCGCACGGCCCGGGAGGCCGACGTCGCGGCGGTGATCAAGCAGCAGCGCGACGGCCGGTTCAAGGTCAGCCTCCGCTCGCGGGGAGGGACCGACGTGGCGGCCATCGCGTCGGCCCACGGCGGGGGAGGCCACCGCCTGGCCGCCGGGTTCACGTCCAGGGTGGGGCTCGAGGAGACCGCCGCCCGGCTCGTCCGGGACCTCGAGGCCGCCCGGGCCCCGGCCCCCTCCTGAGTTGGCCGCCCCCGAGGGCCTCTTCCTGGTCGACAAGCCTCCCGGGATCACCTCGCACGACGTGGTGGACCGGGTCCGCCGGGCCCTGTCCACGCGGAAGGTCGGGCACGCCGGGACCCTGGACCCCATGGCCACTGGCCTCCTCCTGGTCGGCGTCGGCCGGGCCACCAGGCTGCTCCGGTTCCTGTCCGGGCTCGACAAGTCCTACGAGGGCTCCGCCCTCCTGGGTGTGGAGACCGACACGCTGGATGCCGACGGCCGGGTGGTCCGGACCGCGGAGGTGGCCGTCACCCGGGCCGAGCTCGACGCGGCCGTCGCCCGGTTCGTGGGCGAGATCGAGCAGGTCCCCCCGGCCTTCTCGGCGGTCAAGGTGGGAGGGGAGGCCCTGCACATGGCGGCCCGGAGGGGGGAGGCGGTGGAGGCCCCGCCCCGCCGGATCCGGGTCGACGCGTTCGACGTGGCCTCTTTCGACGGCCGGGACCTCGGGTTCCGGGTGGCCTGCTCGGCGGGAACCTACGTCCGTTCGCTGGTGGCCGACCTGGGCGGGGCCCTGGGGTGCGGGGCGCACCTGACCCGTCTGGTCCGGACCCGGATCGGGCCCTACGCGCTGGCCGAGGCCGTCACCCCGGAGGACCTGGGCGAGCCCCTCCCGGTGGAGGCCGCGGTCGCCCACCTCCCGGCCGTCCGCCTGGACGCCGAGGAGGCCGGGGCCGCGGCCAACGGACGTCCTCTCGGACCGGCCGGCCTCGATGGGCCGTACGCGGTCTTCGGCCCCGGCCCCCGCCTGGTCGCCGTGTACAGGGACGCCGGGGCCAGGGCGGTGCCCGAGATGGTCCTCGCCCCGCCTCCGGGCTGATCCGGGCTGTCGTACCCCGCGCCACGCTCGCCGATCCCGCGGCCTTCGGGGAAGTGGCAGACGCCATACACCAGGCCGGGAGCCCCCGGGGCGGAACCGGGATTCCGGTACCCTTCCCCGGCGATGGACCTCCTCCGGGGGATCGAGGCGCTCCCGCTCGACGCCGACGGCTCCGTGGTGACCGTGGGGTTCTTCGACGGGGTCCACCGGGGGCACCAGGCGGTGTTCCGCACGACGGTGCAGCGGGCCGGGGACCGCGGCGCGCCTGCCGTCGCCGTCACGTTCGACCGGCACCCCCGCGAGATCCTCACGCCGGGGACGGCCCCCCGGCTCCTCACCACGCTGGAGCGCAAGGCCCGGCTCGTGGAGGCCACGGGCGTCGACGTCCTAGTCGTGCTGGCCTTCACGGAGGAGTTCTCCCGGTGGCCGGCGGAGGACTTCGTGGACCGGGTCCTGGCCGGCGGCCTCCATGCCGGCCACGTCGTGGTGGGAGCGAACTTCACGTTCGGGCACAAGGCGCTGGGGACGCTCCAGACCCTCTCAGAGATCGGTCCTCCTCGCGGGTTCTCGGCGGAGGGGATGTCCCTCCTCACGATCGACGGGCGCCGGGTGAGCTCGACCAGCGTGCGCGAGGCCCTGGACGAGGGGGACCTGGACTGGCCGGAACGGGCCCTGGGACGCCGTTACCTGGTGGACGGGACGGTTGTGCCCGGCGCCGGACGGGGCAGGGATCTCGGTTTCCCCACCGCCAACCTGGAGGTTCCCGCGCGGATGCTCATCCCCAAGGACGGCGTCTACGCGGGCCGGGCCCGGCTGGAGGACGGCACGGCGCACGTGGCGGCGATCAACGTGGGGACCAACCCGACGTTCGGCGAGGAGCCCAGGCACGTCGAGGCGTTCCTCCTCGACTTCGAGGGCGACATCCGCGGCCGGCCCATCGCCGTCGAGTTCTGGGCCAGGCTCCGCGACGAGATCCGCTTCGACGGACCCGAAGCCCTGGCCGCCCAGATCGCCGAGGACGTCGGACGGACCCGAGAGCTCGTCCCCGCGGCCGCCGACCAGGGCTGACGGCGGCCCCGACCAGCGAGGACGCCCATCCGGGCGGGGCACCCTGTGGTACCCTCGACGGGATCGATGGCACTGCTCAAGGAAGACAAGTCCAAGGTGATCTCCGACTTCCGGCGCGCCGAGAGTGACACCGGCTCGCCCGAGGTCCAGATAGCCGTGCTCACCCGGCGCATCACCGACCTCACGGAGCACCTGAAGACACACAAGAAGGACCACCACTCCCGTCGCGGCCTGCTCCAGATGGTCGGGCGGCGGCGGCGGCTCCTCGAGTACCTGAAGGGCGAGGACATCGAGCGATACCGAGAGCTGATCGCGCGCCTGGGGCTCAGGCGCTAGGAACCGGGGGGGCGGCGGGAGCCGCCCCTTCTTCGTGGAGGAGGCCGCCGAGGACCAGGACCCGGGAAGGAAGGAACGAGCGGGGAGCGACCGGGTCAGTTATCAGTAGCGGACCCCCGGGGCACCCTCTGGAGGCCCACCACTGAGAACTGGCCGGATCCTCGCTCCTCGCACGAGGAGGGCGCGCCGTCCGGCGCGCCGCACAGGGAGGAGAGCCAGTTGGCCACCATCCAGACCAGGACCATCGGGTCCCAAGACGTAGTGTTCGAGTCGGGCAAGCTCGCCCGGCTCGCCGCGGGCAGCGCGGTGGTAACCCTGGGGGAGACCCAGGTCCTCGCCACCTGTACCAGCGGCAAGCCCCGCGAGGGGATCGACTTCTTCCCGCTCACCGTCGACGTGGAGGAGCGGATGTACGCGGCCGGGAAGATCCCCGGCGGCTTCTTCCGCCGGGAGGGCCGGCCGTCCGAAACGGCCACCCTCACGGCCCGCCTGATCGACCGCCCCCTCCGGCCGTCGTTCGCCGAGGGGTACCGGGA
>JACQTL010000357.1 GCA_016210805.1 Actinomycetota bacterium
CGCCCGGTGATCACGCTCGCCTGCACCGAGTGCAAGCGGCGGAACTACACCACCCAGAAGAACAAGGTGAACGACCGCGACCGCATCGAGCTCAAGAAGTACTGCCGGTGGTGCGGCAAGCACACGCTCCACCGCGAGACCCGGTAGGGCGGTCTCTCAGGCGGCTCCAGCGGTCACCCTGCCGTGGCGGATCGCCATGGCCAGCGCCTCCAGCTTCGAGTGGACGGCCAGCTTGGTCAGCACGTTCTGGACGTGGGTCCGGAGCGTGTTCGGCGACACCCCGAGCCGGGTCGCGATCGCGTCCGGGGCCAGCCCGTCCGCCATCAGCTGGAGGATCTCGGTCTCCCGCTTCGTGAGCCGGCCCACGCGCTCGGCCTCGTCGGCGTCCGCCGACCGGCGGTGCCGGAGGTGTCTGAGCAGCCGGCGGACCTCGTCGGGCGAGATCAGCGGCTCTCCCCGGAAGGCCTGCCGGACCGCGCTGGGCACCTGGTCGATGTCGCCGGACTTGGACAGATACCCGCTGGCTCCGGCCTCCACGGCCCGGGCCAGGATCAGCTCGTCGTCGTGGGCGGACAGCATCACCACCCGCGTGTCGGGGCTCGCCTCCTTGATCCGCCTCGCGGCGTCGATCCCCGAGAGACCCGGCATCTCGACGTCCATGAGGACCACGTCGGGACGCTCGGCCACGGCGGTCTCCACGGCGGCGTCCCCGTCCGGGACGACGCCCACGACCCGCAGGTCCCTCTCCAGGTCCATGGCGATGCGGAGCGCCTCGCCGAAGGTCCGGTGGTCGTCGACGATGAGCACCGAGATCGGCTGGGCCTTGGCTGCCATACCGAGGCAATCGTAGGGCGAACGATCTACGGTTCCAAGAGGAGTCCCCGGCCACCGGCCACGGCGTTTGCCTTCAACTGAGGTTGAACCGGTCGACTCCGACTGTATCTCCTTCCCGAGGGGCGCGCGCGCTTGCCTTGCCGCGGCCTGCTGTGGAATGCTCTGCGGTCGGGGATGCCGTAGGGCGTTCGGAGGATGGCCCGTCGCCCGGAGGGGGGAATTGGGTTTGGCGCCGACGCGCGCGGCCAGGACCGGGTCCGTCGCGGTCCTCGCCGCCCTGGTGGTCGCTCTGGCCGTCACGTCCGTGAGCGCGCACGGCGGGGACCAGAGCCTCATCCATGCCTGCGTGAAGAAGGGACCCCCTCCGAACACCATCCGGATCATCAAGCAGAACCAGACCTGCAACCCGATCACCGAGACGGCGGTCGACTGGAGCATCGCGGGTCCCACCGGCCCACAGGGCACCACTGGCGCGACGGGAGCCACCGGAGCCACCGGAGCCACCGGAGCCACCGGAGCCACCGGCTCTACAGGGTCTACGGGAGCCCCCGGCGCTACCGGCGCCACCGGATCCACCGGCGCGTTGGGAGCAACCGGGGCCTCAGGCCCCACCGGCGCCACGGGCCCGACGGGACCCACCGGGCCCACGGGACCCACCGGAGCCACCGGGCCGACAGGACCGACAGGGCCGACGGGACCCACGGGACCCACGGGACCCACCGGGCCCACGGGACCCACCGGGCCCACGGGACCCACCGGGCCCACGGGCGCGACGGGAGCCGGGGCCACCGGTCCCACCGGCCCGACGGGCCCAGGTGGGTCCGGGGTGGACCGGGCCCTCATCGTGGGGTTCGGTGACAAGGACCTCGGGGCCAACACGAGCACGACTCAGACGGTGCGCAACGTCGACGACCAGGAGATCGCCCTTCCGGTCGTCATGGACCGACAGGGCTCAGTCGTCGGGATCGCGGTCGCATCCAGCGCGGCTCGCACCGCCGGGGACGCTACCTTCGAGGTTTACATCAACGGAGTCGCGACGGGGCTCACGGTCACGCTCGACGGTACCAAGACGCAGTACGCGTCGGATAGTCAGGCCGCCGGCCTGGACACCTTCGACGCCGACGACAGGATCGACGTTCGCTTCTCGACCGTCGGCTTCGGCCCCGCGAGCGCGGACGTAGAGGTTGTCGTCACGATCCAGTACGACTGAGGGAGAGCCTTCACCTCGCCGCGGGAGTTGCTGGCCCTCGCGCGCCCCGGGTAGCGTGTGCTGCCTCGGGTGAGGGCGCTTCCGACCGAGGAGGACCCGTGGGAAGACTCGACGACAGGGTTGCCGTGATCACCGGCGCGGGCCGGGGGATCGGGCGGGCCACCGCCGAGCGGTTCGCCGCGGAGGGCGCGGCGGTTGTCGTGAACGACGTCGACCCCGACCCGGCCGAGGAGACCGTCAAGGCCATCGAGAACGCCGGCGGCAGGGCGATGGCCTCGTCGCACGACACGGTGAACCTCGAGGCCGCCAGGGAGATGTTCGCCCAGGCCGCGGAGGACCTCGGCAAGGTCGACATCCTGGTGAACAACGCGGGGATCACCCGGGACAAGACGTTCCACAACATGACCGACGAGCTCTGGGACTTCGTCCTCGACGTCAACCTGAAGACGGCCTTCCACTGCTCCCTCGCGGCCATGCCCTACATGCGCGAGGCGGCCAAGCAGGAGATGCAGGCCCAGGGCGCCCCCGCCTACCACCGGAAGATCACCTTCACGACCTCGGTGGCGGCGCTGGCGGGCAACTCCGGGCAGGCGAACTACACGGCGGCCAAGGGAGCCATCATCGCGCTGACAAGGACGCTCGCCCGGGAGCTCGGCCCGTTCCGGATCAACGTGAACGCGGTGGCCCCCGGGTTCATCGAGACCCGGCTCACGGCGGCGAAGCAGGAGGGGGAGGACGTGGGGATCCCGGAGCCCGTCCGCCAGATGGCCCTCATGCTCATCGCCCTGCAGCGGTACGGTCAGCCCGCCGACGTCGCGAACGCCCACCTGTTCCTGGCCTCGTCCGAGGCGGACTACGTTTCGGGCGTGATCCTGCCGGTGGCCGGCGGCCAGCTGGGGGCCTGATCCGATGGCTCTCAACCTGGCCCTCGTGGGCAAGGAGTACCAGGAGGTCGTCTTCGAGGTCGAGAAGGACCGCGTGGTCCAGTTCGCCGAGGCGATCGGCGATCCCGACCCGCGTTACCGCGAGGGGGACGCCCCGCTCGCCCCGCCGACCTTCCCGACCGTGATGCAGATCATGACCAGCGGGCAGGTCGTCCTGGACGAGGAGCTCGGGCTCAACTACATGCTCGTGGTCCACGGCGAGCAGGAGTACGAGTGGCGGAAGCCGATCCGCGTCGGTGACACTCTCCGGGCCGTCCCCCGGATCGCCGAGATCACGGCCAAGGGCGCCAACGAGTTCCTCACCATCGAGGCGGAGATCAGGGACGGGTCGGGAGAGGTCGTCGTGGTGGCCCGGTCCACCCTCATCTCCCGCGGGACGGCGGGGACGTAGATGGCGGCCACGGTTCGCTTCGAGGACGTCGAGGTCGGGGACGAGATCCCCGAGGCGTCCAAGGTGGTGAAGCGGGAGGACGTGAAGGCCTACGCCGACGCGTCGGGCGACCAGAACCCGCTCCACCAGGACGACAACTTCGCCCGGAGCGTGGGGTTCCCCGGGATCATCGCCCACGGGATGTTCACGATGGCCCACCTGACCTCGTCCCTGGGCAGGTGGCTGGGCGACCCCACGGCCCTTCGGCAGATCAAGGTCCAGTTCCGCGCGGTCGTGTTCATGGACGAGACGATCGTGGCCGGAGGTAAGGTTGTGGAG
>JACQTL010000353.1 GCA_016210805.1 Actinomycetota bacterium
CCGCCCAGCCCGCAGATCACGTCGTCGCCGGGGGTCCCGTGGAGCTCGTCGGGGCCTCTCGTGCCGACGATCGTGCAGGGCAGCGGGCCCCAGTCGGAGACCCCGTCGAAGGCCGGGTTGGCCGTGATGTTCATCTGGCCGGCCCCGGCGACGTCCATGACGTAGACCTCGAAGTCCCCGTCCCGCCGGGAGTTGAACGAGAGGTGGGCGTTGTCGCCGGCCCACGCCGGGAACGAGTCGGTGGCCGGGTGGTCGGTGAGCTTGCGCAGGTGGTGGCCGTCGTTCGAGATCAGGTAGATCTCCAGGTCGCCGTCCCTGTTCGAGTGGAACGCGATGGTCTGGCCATCCGGCGAGAATCGCGGGGCACCGTCCGGGCCGGGCGAGTCGTCCAGCTGGATCGAGCCCGTGCCGTCGGGGTAGGTCAGCCACAGGTCGGCGTCGCCATCCCGGAACGAGACGAACACGATCCGGCCGTTCGATCCCCAGTCGGGGGAGTCGTCGGTGGCCGGGTCGGTGGTGACCTGGAACACGTCGCTGCCGTCCGCGTCCATCACGAAGATGTCCCGGTTGCCGCTCCGGGTCGAGGCGAAGACGATCTGGCTCCCGTCGGGCGACCACGACGGGTTGGCGTCGTCGGCCGGGTCCTTCGTGAGGTTCTTCTGCTGCGAACCGTCCGGGCGCATCAGCCAGATCTCCTGGGTCGGGAAGTCGCCTCGCGTGAAGGCGATCCACGCCCCGTCGGGCGAGCACACGGGGTCGACGTCCCGCGCGCCGTTCGACGTGAGCTGGGTGACGTCGCTGCCGTCGGGGTTCATCGAGAAGACCTCGAAGTCCCCGTCCCGGTCCGATCCGAAGAGGATCCGGTCGTTGCAGGTCGCTGCGGCCCCCGCCTGAGACATCGGCAGCACGACCGACGCCAGCAGGACCGCGACCACGGTCAAGAGATGAAGTCGGCCTCGCATGAACGCTCCCCCCTCACGGTTGCTGGGGCGAACGCTATTGCATCGGGGCTCCCGAGCCAAGTCGCTGCGATGCATCCGGGGGAACCGCCACGGTCGCCCCGCCGGCATCCTGGCTCCTCCCCGCGCTCGTATCACCTGGTGGGGCCGAGCGATGGACCGCGTGGTCATCACCTCGGAGGACGGGCGAGCCCGCCTGTCCTTCACCGACCCTTCGCCCGGCGGACCCGGGAGCCCGGTGGAGTCCTTCGCCGTCTCGCTGTCGGTGGGGGGCCTCACCGCTTCGTCCAGGATCGACGTCGCGGCGCTCGGCTCCGAGGACCTGGCCGAGCTGCTCGCCGATCTGGCGGCCGAGGCCAGGGCGGAGCGCCGCCCGGCACGTCGGGAGCGCCGCCGCCGTCGCCGGAGGGGGTGGGGCGACCCGGAGGGTCGCCTGGCCATGGAGTTCTCGCCGGAGGCCGGCGGCCGCGTGCGCCTTTCCGTCGAGCTCCGCGAGGAGCCCACCCCGGACGCCTGGGCGGCCCGCGGCGTCCGGTTCCTCGACGACAGGACGCTGGAGTGGGCGGCCCACGCCGCCCGCCGGTTCCTCAGGGCCTTCTGAGGCGCATCCCGGTGGGGTAGGCTGCCGGTCGCCGCCGGGGCCGGTGGAGGAGAGGTCGCCGTGGACCGACTGGATGCCGACGTGGCGGTCGTGGGAGCCGGCGTGGCCGGCCTGGTGGCGGCCCGCGACCTCACCGCCGCCGGCCGGTCCGTCGTCGTCCTGGAGGCCCGGGACCGGGTGGGCGGCCGCCTGGTCAACGCCGAGATCGGCGAGGGCAGGATCGTGGAGATGGGCGGGCAGTGGGTGGGGCCCACCCAGGACCGGGTGGCCGCGCTCCTCGCCGAGCTCGGCGTCGAGACGTTCCCCACCTTCGACACCGGCGACCGGCTGGTCTTCCTGGCCGGCAAGCGCCACCGGTACAGGGGCGATTACCCGCGCGTCAACCCCCTGGTCCTGGCCGACCTCGGCCAGGCCCTGTACCGCCTCGGCCGGATGAGCCGCCGGATCCCGCTGGACCGGCCCTGGGAGGCCGCCGGGGCCGGGGAGTGGGACGGGGAGACCCTGGAGACGTGGATCCGCCGGAAGACGCGGACCCGCGCCGCCCGGGCCATGCTCCGCACGACCGTCGAGCTGGTCTTCGCCACGGAGCCGGCCAGCCTCTCGCTGCTCCACGCGCTGTTCTACATGCGGTCGGGGACCAGCCTCGAGACGCTGATCGGGGTGACCGGCGGGGCCCAGCAGGACCGTGTGGTGGGAGGGGCGCACGTGCTGGCCGCGCGGATCGCCGCAGGGCTGGGCGGCGCCGTCAGGCTGGCGTCGCCCGTCCGCTCGATCCGGCGGGACGGCGACGGGGCTCGGGTCGAGGGCGACGGGTTCGAGGCCGGGGCGGGGCACGTCGTCGTGGCCGTCCCACCCGCCCTGGCCGGGCGCATCGCGTACGAGCCCCTCCTCCCGGCGGCCCGCGACCAGCTCACCCAGCGGATGCCCATGGGCTCCACGATCAAGGTGAACGTCGTGTACGAGGAGCCCTTCTGGCGGGAGGAGGGCCTCTCGGGGCAGGCCTTCGACCCCGACCTCCCCCTGAACGCCTCGTTCGACAACTCCCCGCCGGAGGGCGCGCCCGGGGTCCTGGTGGGGTTCTTCGACGCCCGCCAAGCCCGGAGGTACGGGGCCGCCGACCCCGCCGAGCGGCGGCGGGTGGCTCTCGAGTGCCTGGCCCGGTACTTCGGGCCGCGGGCCTCCCGGCCCGCCGGGTACCACGACCTCGACTGGTCGGCCGAGGAGTGGACCCGGGGCTGCTACGGGGCCCACGTGGGCCCGGGGGTGTGGACCCAGTACGGGCCCGCGCTGCGCGAGCCGGTGGGTCGGATCCACTGGGCCGGGTCGGAGACCGCCGAGGTCTGGAACGGATACATCGACGGGGCGGTCGAGTCCGGGCACCGGGCGGCGTCCGAGGTGCTGGACGACGTCGGGACGGGCTAGCCTGCCGGTCGACATGGCTCCCGACGAACCGACACCCGAGGACCGGGCCCCCCGCCCCGACGAGCGCGGCGCCGCGCGGATCCGCGACATGCCCGCCCCCCGGCGGAGCGTGAGCGTGATCGCCCCGCTCCTCCGGGCGGTGTTCGCGTGGCCGTTCCGGTTCGCCCTGGCCGGGCTGTACAGGGCCGGCGTGCGGCCATGGCACCTCACGGTGGCCTCCCTGGTCACGAACGTGGTGGTGGCCTGGCTGATCCTGGAGGGCCTGGGGATCCTTCCGGGGTTCCTGCTCCTCCTGGGCGGGCTGTTCGACGTCTTCGACGGGAGCGTGGCCCGGCTCCGCGGGGAGGAGAGCCGGTTCGGGGCGTTCCTGGATTCGATGCTCGACCGGGTCTCCGACGCCGTGGTGTTCGGGGCCCTCTACTGGGAGCTCCGGGAGGTGGGCCTGGAGCTCGAGGCCTCGCTGGCGCTGTCCAGCCTGGTGATCTCCCTCGTGGTCAGCCACCTCCGGGCCGAGGCCGAGGCGCTCGGCACGTCGCTCTCGGAGGGGGTCTTCCAGCGCCTGGAGCGGGTGGTGGCCCTGGCGATCGCCCTGACCACGCCGGGAGCCATGCTCCCCGCCCTGGCCGTCCTGACCGCCCTCGGCGGGATCACCGTCCTCCAGCGCTCCTGGTCCGCGATCCGCCGCCTGTCCCGGCCCCAGCCGGGGTGATCAGCTCTCCGGCAGAGCGAGGTCGGGGTCGGGCTTCCAGCGGTAGCCGAGGCCGGGCTCGGTGAGGATGAACCGCGGCCTGGCGGGGTCGTCGGCGAGCTTGGCCCTGAGCTGGCGGATGAAGACCCGGAGGTACTGCGACTCGGTGGCGTAGCCGGGCCCCCAGACCTTCTGGAGCAGCCACCGGTGGGTGAGGAGCTTCCCGGGGTTCGTGACCAGGGCCTCGAGGAGGCGGTGCTCCGTCGGGGTCAGGTGGAGGTCCTCGCCGGCCAGGCGGACGAGCTGGCGGCCCAGGTCCACCTCCAGATCGGGGAACCTCAGCACCGGGGGGAGGTGGTCGTGCGGCGCGGTGCGCCGGCGCACCGCGCGCATCCGGGCCAGGAGCTCCGACATCCCGAACGGCTTCGTCACGTAGTCGTCCGCCCCGGCGTCGAGGGCCGACACCTTGCCCTCCTGGGCCTCGCGGACGGACAGGACGATGATGGGCACCTCCGACCACGCCCTGACCCGCTCGATGACCTCCCGCCCGTCGATCCCGGGGAGCCCGAGGTCGAGGACGACGAGGTCCACCGCCCGCTCTCCCGCGGCCAGCGTGTCGAGGGCCGTCTCCCCGTTCCCGGCCGTGAGGACCTCGTACCCGCGAGCCTGGAGGCTGGTCCTCAGGGCCCGGCGGATCTGCGCGTCGTCGTCGACGACCAGGACGGTCCCCTCCGACATCACCGCTCCCCGGGGAGCTCGATGACCACGGTCGTCCCGCCTCCCGGGGACTCCGCGAGCCGGATCCGCCCCCGGTGCGCCTCCACGATGGCGCGGGCGATGGCCAGCCCCAGCCCGGTGCCCGGGCTGTCCTCGCCCCGGACGAACGGCTCGAAGAGGCGTTCGCGCCGGTCCTCCGGGATGCCCGGCCCCTGGTCGGCGACCCTGATCTGGACGCCTCCCTGCCACCCCGCCGCCGACACGGTGATGCCCTTCCCCGCCGGCGTGTACCTGGCCGCGTTCTCCAGCACGTTCGTGAGGACCTGATCCATCTGGACGACGTCCACGGGGACCTCGGGGAGGTCCTCCCGGAGCATCAGTCTGACGTCGTGGCGGCGGAGCAGGGGCTCCAGGCGAGCCACCACTCCCTCGATCACCTCGTCGATCGCCGAGGGCGACGTGGCCGGGGAGAGCGCTCCGGCCCGCATCCGGGAGAGGTCGAGGAGGTTGCCGACCAGGCGGTTGAGGCGCTCCGCCTCCTGCCCGATCGTCTCCAGGAGGTCCCGGCGATCGTCTCCCGTCAACGAGGCGGTGGCGTCCTGCAGGCTCGTCACCGAGGCGGTGATCGAGGAGAGCGGGGTCCGCAGGTCGTGGGTGACCGACGAGAACAGGGCGGCGCGGAGCCGGTTGGCCTCGGCCTCCATCCGGGCGTCCCTGGCCTCGGCGGCGAGCCGCATCCCCTCGACGGCCAGGGCCACCTGGCCGGCCAGGGTCCGCATCACGCTCCGCTCGTCCGGGCCCAGGCCCGGCTGCCCGTCGCCGGGGACGGCCACGATCCGCCCGACCTCCCGGTCCCTGGCCACCATCGGTATGGTCTCGGCCGGCCCCCCGGGACCGCCCGCGCCGCCCTCCACCACGATGGGGCCCTCGGCCAGCTCGCTGGTGATCTCGCACCGGGCCAGGCCGAACAGCTCCGTCACAGAGCGGGCCAGGGTGGCCAGGACCTCCTCGGTCGGGACTCCCGAGATGAGCCGGGTCCCCAGGTGGTGGAGGAGCCGGGCCTCGCGCTCGCGTCGCTCCGCCCTGGCCCGCTGGGCCAGGACCCGGGAGACCAGCGCACCCACCGTGGCCGACACCGCCAGGAAGACCCCGAGGGCCACGAGGTCCTGAGACTTCGCCACGGTGAACGTGTGGAACGGCGGGGTGAAGAAGAAGTTCAGGGCCAGGAACGAGAGGGTCGACGCGGCGAGGCCGGGCCAGATCCCTCCGGCCGCCGAGGAGACCACCACGGCCAGGACGTAGGCCAGGGCGGCCGTGGCCGGGGAGACCTCCACGGGTACCGCGGCCACCAGGGTCACCGCGCCCGGAGGGATCACGGCAGCGGCGGCCCCTCGCGGACCCGGGGCCCACCGCCGAGGATCCAGCCTCACAGGCAGCCCCCTTCCGAGCGGTGAGCCTAGCAAGGCCGCTTCGGGGGCGGCCCCGTCCTTACGGAACCCTTACGCGCGGACCTCCGGTCCTTATCCCGTCCCTACGGGGCGGGTCGCACGCTCTGGGCGCGATGGATGCCCTCTTCCTCGCCGTGGCGGCGACCCGTTCCGCGGCCTTCGTGGCCGGGCTGTTCCTGGGGTTCTTCGCCGGCCTCCTGGCCACCCCCGCCTTCCTGTTCTGGATCGCCCGCAGGGAGTGGACCGCCGCCTCCCGCCGGGCTCGGTTGACCGATCAGGTGATCGACCGGATGGAGCGGGACGAGTGGCCGGCGCCGCGCTGAAGCGCGCCCTGGTCGGGCGCGCGCTGGCCACGCACAAGCTCGAGCACCAGCTCCTCCGGAAGTTCCTGGCCCTCCCGGTCTTCTCGTCGGACCCGCTCTCCTCCAACGCCTACGCCACGGAGGAGATGATGCTGGTGCTGGTCACCGCCGGCGCCGGGGCCCTGGCCTACCGGGTCCCCCTGGCCCTCCTCATCGCGACGGTACTCTCCATCGTGATCGTCTCGTACCGGCAGACCGTCCGGGCCTACCCGAGCGGCGGCGGGTCCTACATCGTGGCCCACGAGAACCTCGGGACCTTCCCGGGCCTGGTGGCCGCCGCCGCGCTCCTCACCGACTACGTGCTCACCGTCTCGGTCTCGGTGGTGGCCGGCGTGCTGGCCATAACCTCGGCGGCGCCGGAGCTGGCCGAGCACCGGGTCGTGATCTCGATCGGCTTCGTCGTGCTCCTCACGCTGGCCAACCTCCGGGGGGTGAAGGAGGCGGGGACCCTGTTCGCCATCCCCACCTACGGGTTCGTGTCGATGGTCTACGTGATGCTCGCGACGGGGTTCGTCCGGTGCCTGGCCGGGTGCCCCCAGGCCGAGACGGCCGACCTCCCGCTGGAGGCCACCGCGGGGATCAGCCTGTTCCTCGTGCTGCGGGCCTTCGCCTCCGGGTCCACCGCGCTCACCGGCGTCGAGGCCATCTCGAACGGGGTCCAGGCCTTCCGGAGGCCGCAGTCCCGCAACGCGGCCACGACCCTGGCGATGATGGGGTTCATGACGGTGACGATGTTCATCGGCATCACCGTCATGTCCGTGCTCCTGCACGTCAGGGTGAACGAGGAGATCGCCGCCTCCCGCTCCGTGCTCTCACAGATCGGGGAGACCGTGTTCGGGCGCACGCTGCCCTTCTTCCTCCTGCAGATCCTCACGGCGGGGATCCTGATCCTGGCCGCCAACACCTCGTACCAGGACTTCCCGCGGCTGTCGGCCATCCTGGCCAGGGACCGGTTCATGCCCGCCCAGTTCAGGAACCGGGGAGACCGGCTCGTGTTCTCGAACGGGATCGTGGTCCTGGCCGTTCTGGCCAGCGTCCTGATCTACGTCTTCGACGCGAACCTGACCCGGCTCATCCAGCTCTACGTGGTCGGTGTGTTCACCGCCTTCACGCTGTCGCAGGCCGGCATGGTGAGGCGGTGGTCCCGGTTGCGGAGCCCGGGGTGGCGCCGGAGCATGGTCATCAACGCCGTCGGGGCATCTGCCACCGGGATCGTCCTCATCATCGTGGCGGCCACGAAGTTCGTTCACGGCGCCTGGATCGTGATCGCGGCGATGCCCGTGATCATCGCGTTCTTCCTGGGGGTGAACCGGCACTACCGGCGGGTGGGGCAGGCCGTCCGGGCCTGGCGCGCCGCGCCCGCTCGGGACGCTCCCAACACGTTCGTCCTGCTGGTCCCGGATCTGGGGCTGGCCACGGTGGAGGCCATCGCCTACCTGCGCGCTCTACGGCCGGAGCGGGTGGCTCCGCTCCACGTCGGGCCGGCGGCGGGGTTCGAGGAGCTGGCCGAGCGGTGGCCCTCGGTGGCACCCCGGCTCGGCGCCCTCGAGCCGCTCGCCATCGCGGGGTCGCGTCTGGCCAGGAGCCTCCGCGGCTACGTGCGCTCGCTCCGGAGCGAGTCGCCGGAGGGGTTCGTGACCGTCGTGGTGCCCGAGGAGCTCCGCAGCCGCTCGTACCTCCAGTTCCTGCGGCGCCGGTCGAGCTTCTGGCTGAAGGCCTCGCTCCTGTTCGAGCCGGGGATCGTCGTGACCAACGTCCCCCTGCTCCCCGAGGAGCGCCCCCTGGCCTCGATCCATGCGGAGCGCCCCCTCGAGCCGGCCCGGAACGTCGTCCTGATCCCGGTGTCCGGGGTCCACCTGGCCACCGCCCAGGCGGTCTCGTACGCGACAACGCTGCGGAGCGCGCACGTGGAGGCCATCCTGTTCTCGACCGATCCCGAGGAGCAGGAGCCCTTCCTGGAGGACTGGGGCGAGTGGGGCATGGGCGTCCCGGTGTCGATCGTCGACGCGCCCTTCAGGGACCTGACCACCCCGCTGCTCGAGGAGGTGCGCCGACACACCTCGAGGGCGGGGACGATCGTGACCGTCGTGCTCCCCGAGCTCGTCGTGGACCGCTGGTGGGAGCACCTCCTCCACAACCAGACCGGCCTGTTCCTCAAGCGTCTCCTGCTGTTCGAGCCGAGGGTGGTGGTGACGAGCGTCCCGTTCCACCTCGGACCCGAGGGCCCCCAGGCCGACGCCGTCGTCGGCGCCCGGCGTCAGGGGGCGGGGTCCGGCTGACAGGTCGGGCAGAGCCAGGTGGTCCGGCCGGCGGCGGTGATCCTGGCGAGCGGGCCGCCGCAGCGGGGGCAGGGGCCGCCGGCGTCTCGGACGGCGATGAGCCACTCCCCTCGCCGGGGGACCCGGCCGTAGCCGGCCACCCATCGGCGGAGGATCCACCGCATCGTCTCGTACAGACGGTCGCGTTCCGTGTCGTCCAGGGTCTCCACGCGGCGCCTGGGATGGATCCGGGTCTGCCACAGGAGCTCGTCCACGAGCAGGTTCCCCAGTCCGGCCATGAACCGCTGGTCCATCAGCACCGCCTTGGCCTGGCCCCTCCGCCGGGACAGCCGCTCGTGGAACTCGCGCCGCTTCACCGCCAGGGCGTCGGGGCCCAGGGAGCCCATCGCGGCCACCGCCTCGTCGGGGTCGTGGGCCAGCCAGGCCCCGCCCAGCTTGCGCATGTTGCGGTACCGGAGCTCGTCCCCGCCGTCGAGCTCGAGGATCACCCGGTCGTGCCGGTGCCGCTCGGGCTCGATGGCCGACCACACCAGGTCCCCGGTCATCCCGAAGTGCAGGAGGAGGGCCGGACCGTCGGTCCAGGCCACCAGCCACTTGCCGTGGCGGTCGGGCTCCTCGAAGGTCCGGCCCCGCAGGGCTCGGTCCAGCGCCCGGGGGGTGGCGTTGCGGACGATCGTGGCGTCGGGCACCACGACGCGGCGGACCGAGCGTCCCGCGGCGTGCCGGGCGAAGAACCGGCGGTACTCCTCGACGTCGGGGAGTTCGGGCACCGATCTAGGCCGGGACGTGCCCGTCGAGCCACGCCACGACGTCGTCGATCACCCGTTCGCGCTCGGGCTCGTTCATGACCTCGTGGTAGAGGCCCTCGTAGACCTGGAGGGTCTTGTCCTCGGAGCCGAGCGAGGCGAGCAGGTCGCGGACCCCCTCCACGTCCGCGATCATGTCGCTCCCCCCGTGGACCATGAGGACGGGGAGCGTGATCTCGGAGGCCCGGGCGTTCGTCTCGATCGCGGCCTCCAGGCCCAGGGCGTTGGCCTCCGGTGTCACGCGGTCGTGGAAGCACAGGGGGTCCTCGACGTATGCCAGGACGACGTCCGGGTCCCGGCTGATCGCCTCGGCGGGCACCCCCTCGCCCCTGCCCGCCGCCTCGATGTAAGCGTCGCCGGCCAGCACGGCCGTCCCGGAGAGGACCAGCCCGGCCACGAGGCCGGGGTTCCGGATCGCGTGGGTCGCCGCCAGGAGCGCTCCGAGGCTGTGGCCCATCAGGAACACGGGCAGCCCGTCGGCCTCCTCGCCGGCCCGGTCGAGCAGCGCGTCGACGTCCGCGATCCACTCGTCCAGCGAGCTCACCCCGCCGGGCCACCCCGCGGACCGTCCGTGTCCGAGGAGGTCGACCGTGACCACCGAGTAGCCGGCCCCGCTCAGCCGCTCGGCCACGTGCGCGTACCTCCCGGAGTGCTCGGCCACCCCGTGGACGAGGGCCACCACGCCCCTCGGGTCGGGGGCCTCCCACAGGCGGAAGTGGCGCTCGGTCACGGCCGGGAGACTACATCGGTCGGGGGGCTCCGCCCCGGGCTCGACGATGGGGGCGGTCGCGCCGGCGCGGGCCCGTAGGGGAGACTGGCGGCGTAAAGGAGCGGGGCGTGGCCGACTTCGTGCGGGTGGGGAGCCTGGCGGAGGTCCCGGAGGGCGAGATCCGGGCCTACGACGTGGCCGGGATCCGCATCGGGATCGCCCACCTGGCCACGGCGATCGCCGCGTTCAGGGACGAATGCCCGGAGGACGGGTGTTCCCTATCGGAGGGAGCGCTCGACGACGAGGAGGGCGCCGTGGTGTGCCCGTGCGACGGCAGCGCGTTCGACCTGTCATCCGGCGAGCCGGTGAGCGGCCCGGCGGTGGACCCCATCGCGCTGTACCGGGCCCGGGTGGAGGCCGGGTGGCTGGAGGTGGCGGTCGAGTGAGGCGCGGAGGCGACGAGGAGGCTCGATGAAGCTCGGGATGGTCGGTCTGGGGCGCATGGGGGGCAACATGACCGTGCGCCTGGTCGGGGCGGGGCACGAGGTGGTGGCGTTCGACCCCTCCCCCGACGCCGTGGCCCGGGCCGTGGGAGGCGGCGCCGCGGGGGTGTCGTCGCTGGAGGAGCTGGTGGCGGCCCTGGAGCCACCCCGCACGGTGTGGCTCATGGTCCCGGCCGGCGAGGTCACGGAGTCGTCGGTGGCGGCGCTCGGCGGGCTCCTCGCGGTGGGCGACGTCGTCGTCGACGGGGGGAACTCCAACTTCCGCGAGTCCCAGCGCCGGGCCCGCGAGCTGGCCGAGCGGGGGATCGCGTTCCTGGACTGCGGGACGAGCGGCGGGGTCTGGGGCCTGGCCAACGGGTACTGCCTGATGGTGGGAGGCGACCGGGAGGCCTTCGAGCGCGTGGAGCCGGCGTTCGCCGACCTCGCCCCCGAGGACGGCTACGCGCACGTCGGGCCGGCGGGGGCCGGGCACTTCGTGAAGATGGTCCACAACGGGATCGAGTACGGGCTGCTCGCCGCGTACGGCGAGGGGTTCGAGATCATGCACGCCTCGGAGTTCGACCTCGACCTCGCCGAGATCGCCGGGATCTGGCGGTACGGCAGCGTGGTGCGGTCCTGGCTCCTCGAGCTCCTCCACGGAGCCCTGGAGCGCGACCCCGGGCTCGAGACCGTCCGGGGCTACGTCGAGGACTCCGGGGAGGGCCGGTGGACGGTGCTCGAGGCCATCGCCGAGTCCGTCCCGGCGCCGCTCACCGCGCTGGCCCTGTTCTCGCGGTTCGCCTCGCGGCAGGAGGAGTCCTTCGCGGCGAAGACGGTCGCGGCCCTCCGCCGCGAGTTCGGGGGCCACGCGGTGCAGGAGGATGGGGCCGCCAAGGCCGAACATGGAGGGGAGCTGTGATGGCTCACGGCGCGATGAAGCCTCCCGGCCCCCAGGCCGTGGTGATCTTCGGGGCCTCCGGGGACCTCACCCGGCGCAAGCTCCTGCCCGCGTTCCACCACCTGTTCTCGGAAGGGCTCCTCCCGTCGGGGTTCGCCCTGATCGGCTACTCGCGGACGACGTTCACCGACGATGAGTTCAGGGAGCGGGCCCGCGGGGCGGTGGTCGAGTTCGGCGGCGGAGAGCCGGATCCGGAGGTGTGGGAGGAGTTCTCCCGGCGCCTCTCCTACGTGAC
>JACQTL010000358.1 GCA_016210805.1 Actinomycetota bacterium
ACCCCGTACGGGGCGTTCCTCCAGCTCGAAGGCGGCAAGGTCGGGCTCGTGCACATCTCCGAGATCGACCGCAACTACGTGAAGGACGTCAGGGACCACCTCAGGGAGAACGACGTCGTCCAGGCCAAGGTGGTCTCCATCAAGGACGACGGCAAGATCGACCTCTCGATCAAGGCCCTCCAGGACCCGCAGCCCAGGCTGGACCGCCGACGGGGCCGGGACCCCGAGTTCGAGCAGAAGCTGAAGCGGTTCATGCGCCAGAGCGAGGAGCGCCAGGTCGACTTCAAGCGCGCCGTCGAGCACAAGCGCAAGTAGCCGGCGAGCCCCCCGTGGGTGAGCTCCGAGCGTCCGACCTGGCGGCCGTGCGCGACCAGCTCGGCCGGGAGCCCACCACCACCTTCTCCGTGGTGGCCAGGTGCGGCGGACCGGCGCCTCACCCCCTGGTCATCCGGAACCATCCCCTCGATGCCGGGGGCCGGCCCTTCCCGACGCGGTACTGGCTGACCTGCCCGGACGCGGTCAGGGCGGTGGCCCGGCTGGAGTCGGATGGATGGATCCGGCGGCTGTCCGAGCGGGCCGAGGAGGAGAGCGACGGCTTCGGGGCCGCCCTGGAGGAGGCCCATCGGGCCTACGCGGCCGACCGGGCCGATGAGGTCCCGGAGGCCGGTGGGTGGGGCGGGGTGGGCGGCACCCGGCGGGGGGTGAAGTGCCTGCACGCCCACTACGCCCACCACCTGGCCGGCGGCGACGACCCCGTGGGAGCCTGGGTGGCCGGGCGGGTCGAGCCCCTGCACCCCGAGGGGCGCCGGGTGGCCGCCGTGGACCTCGGCACCAACTCGATCCGGCTGCTGGTGGCTGAGGAGATGCAGACGGGGTTGGCCGAGCTGGCCCGGGACATGGTCATCACCCGGATCGGGCAGGACGTGGACCGGACCGGCCGGATCGACCCCCGGGCCCTGGCCAGGACCCTCTCGGTGCTCGAGCGGTACGGCCGGCGGGCCCGGGCCCTCCACGCCACCTCGATGCGGGTCTCCGCCACCAGCGCGGTCCGCGACGCCTCGAACCGCGCGGAGCTGGAGGAGGGGGTCCGCCGCCACACGGGGTCCGAGCTCCGGGTGATCCCCGGGGAACGGGAGGCGGAGCTCTCGTTCCTGGGGGCCACGGCCGGTCTGGAGCCTCCCGGCCCCGTGGCCGTCCTGGACATCGGCGGGGGCAGCACGGAGCTCGCCGTGGGGACCGGGCGGCCCGATGGCGCGATCTCGACCCGGATGGGGAGCGTCCGGCTCACCGAGCGCCACGTGCGCCACGACCCGCCCACCGCCGAGGAGCGAGCGAGCCTGGCCCGCGCGGTGGATGAGGCCCTCGACGAGGTGGAGCGGGCCCTGGCCCCCGGCCGGGCTGCCATCCTGGTCGCGGTGGCCGGCACGGCGACGACCGTCCAGGCCCTGGCCCTGGGGCTCTCCCGCTACGACCCCGAGGCCATCCACCGGAGCACCCTGGCCCTCGCCGACGCCGAGCGGGTGCTGGAGGACCTCGCCGGGATGACCGTGGCCCAGCGGGCCTCCCTGCCGGTGATGGCCCCCGGCCGGGAGGACGTGATCGTGGCCGGGGCCACGATCCTGGTCGGCGTGATGCGCCGGTTCGGGTTCGCCGAGGCCCTCGTCTCGGAGTCGGACATCCTGGACGGGCTGGCCGTCGAGCTCCTGGCCGAGGGGCCGGTCTCCCCCGCCGAGGGCTCCCCGCCCCCCGATATCCGCTAACCTTTCTCGCCCATGTCCAAGAAGAAGACCCGCGAGCGGCAGCTCGCCAAGTGGCAGGCCCGCCGGGACGCCGAGCGGCGCCGGAAGCGCCGGAACCGGATCATCGCCGGGGTGGTGGCCCTGGCCGTCGGCCTGGGCGGGACGGCGTTCGCCGCCGTGCTGTTCCTGGGCGGGGAAGAGCCCGACCCGAACGCCTCGCCGAGCCCGAGCGCCACCGTATCGCCCACCGCCACCGTCTCTCCCTCCCCCAGCCCGACCCCCGAGCCACTCCCGGTGGCCTGCGGCGGCGAGATCCCCGAGGCCTCGAGCGAGGAGAAGCGGACCTTCCGGAAGGTGCCGGAGCTGACGCTGGACCTCGACGCCACCTACGTGGCCACCTTCGAGACGTCGTGCGGCACGATCGAGATCGAGCTGTTCCCCCGGCAGGCGCCCCACACGGTGAACAGC
>JACQTL010000366.1 GCA_016210805.1 Actinomycetota bacterium
CCTCCCGCACCTCCGCCGCCGCCGGTGAGCCCCTCGAGGAACCCGCCCAGCTTCTTCAGCCCCTCCTGGGCCTCCTGCTGCTCCCGGGCCTGGCGCTCGGCCTCGTGGCGGGCCCGGTCGGCCTTCCGGGCCTCGTAGTTCGGGTCCATCTGGTCGATCTCGAGCTGCCTGGCCCGGGCGGCGACCTCCTCGGCCGCGTACTCCGCCGAGTCACGGATCGCGGCGATGTCGTCGCGCATGGCCTGGTCCTCGGTGCGGGCGAAAGCCTGGGCCATCGAGGCCGACAGGTCGCGGAGCTCCTGCGCGTAGGCCTTGAGCTGGGCGACGTCCTCCGTCTCCTGGGCCAGCTCGGTGATCCGGTCGATGTCCTCCTGGGTGGCCACCTGGTCTCCTTCGTGTCTTTCGTCGGGGAAGCGGCATCCTAGGGGAAAAGGGGCCGCCGGAACAGTCCCTCGGGGGGATCCCACGGGGCGGGTTCCGAACATACACTCGGCGGGTGAGGACCTGCCCCTCGTGCGGCGAGGACAACCCCGACCGGTTCCGGCTGTGCGGGTTCTGCGGGGCGCCCCTTCATCCGGAGCCGTCGGGCCTCCGGGAGGAGCGCAAGGTCGTGTCCGTCCTCTTCGTGGACCTGGTCGGGTTCACGGATCGGGCCGACCGGGCCGACCCGGAGGACGTTAGGGCCGCCCTCCAGCCCTACCACGCCCTCCTGAAGCGGGAGATCGAGCGGTTCGGCGGGACGGTCGAGAAGTTCATCGGCGACGCCGTCATGGCCGTATTCGGCGCGCCGGTGGCCCACGAGGACGACGCCGAGCGGGCGGTGCGGGCGGCGCTCCGGATCACCGACGCGATCGCCGAGCTGAACGAGGAGAGCCCCGGGCTCGACCTCGCCGTCAGGGGCGCGGTGAACACCGGGGAGGCCGTGGTGACGCTGGGAGCCCGCCCCGAGGCCGGGGAGGGCTTCGTCGCCGGCGACGTGGTCAACACGGCCTCCCGGCTCCAGGGCGTGGCCCCGGTCGGGGGGGTGGTGGTGGGCGAGGGCACCGAGCGGGCCACCCGCGACCAGATCGTCTACGAGCCGCTCGAGCCGGTTCGGGTGAAGGGCAAGGCCGGCCCCGTGCCCCTGTGGCGCGCGGTCGAGGCCAGGAGCAGGTTCGGCGTGGACGTCGACGCCCGGCCGGCCACGCCGTTCATCGGGCGCGACCCCGAGCTCTCCCTCCTGGCCGACACCTTCGCCCGGGTCGTGCGCGACCGGGCCATCCAGCTCGTCACGGTGACCGGCGAGCCGGGGGTCGGCAAGACCAGGCTCATCTCGGAGTTCTCGGCCCACGTCGACGCCCTCCCCGACCTCGTGTACTGGCGCCAGGGCCGGTGCCTGCCCTACGGCGAGGGCATCGCGTTCTGGGCCCTGGGCGAGGTGGTCAAGGCCCAGGCCGGGGTCCTGGAGTCCGACGGGCCGGACGAGGCGGCCGAGAAGCTCCGGGGGGCCGTGGACCGCGCCGTGCTCGACGAGGAGGAGAGGGAGTGGGTCCGGGCCAGGCTCGCTCCCATCGTCGGCGTGGGGGAGCTCTCGGGGGGAGGTGCGGCCGACCGGACCGAGTCCTTCACCGCGTGGAGACGGTTCCTGGAGGGCGTGGCCGCGACCCGCCCCCTGGTCGTCGTCCTCGAGGACCTGCACTGGGCCGAGCCCGCGTTCATGGAGTTCGTCGAGCACCTGGTGGACTGGACGGTGGACGTGCCGCTCCTCGTGGTGTGCACGGCCCGCCCGGAGCTCTACGAGCGGCACCCCGGATGGGGCGGCGGCAAGCGCAACTCCGCGACGATCGCGCTCTCCCCCCTCTCCCCCGAGGAGACCGGCCGGCTGATCGCGGCGCTGCTCGAGGAGGCGGTCCTCCCCGCGGAGACGCAGGCCGCGCTCCTCGAGCGGGCCGGGGGGAACCCGCTCTACGCGGAGGAGTTCGTCCGGATGCTCACCGACCAGGGCGTGCTCCGGAGAAGGGGGCGGGCCGTGGTCCTCGCCGAGGGGGCCGACATCACCGTGCCCGACTCCGTGCAGGCCCTCATCGCCGCCCGGCTGGACACGCTGCCCGCCGACCGCAAGGCCCTCCTCCACGACGCGTCCGTGATCGGCAAGGTGTTCTGGTCGGGGGCCGTGGCCGCGATCGGCGAGGTGGACGAGGGGGACGTGCGCCAGGGGCTCCACGAGCTCGCCCGCAAGGAGCTCGTCCGCCCGGCCCGGTCCTCCTCGGTGAAGGGGCAGGCCGAGTACGCGTTCTGGCACGCCCTGGTCAGGGACGTGACCTACGGCCAGCTCCCCCGGTCCGCAAGGAACAAGAAGCACCGGGCCGCGGCCCGGTGGGTCGAGGAGCTGGCCGGGGAGCGCGTGGCCGACCACGCCGAGCTCCTGGCCCACCACTACACCCAGGCCCTCGACCTGGAGCGGGCCTCGGGGAGCCCCGAGGAGGTCGCGGAGCTGGAGGCCCTGGCCCGCCGCTTCCTGTTCATGGCGGCCCGGCGGTACCGGACGCTCGACGCCTCGATCAGCGTGGGCCTCCTGGAGCGGGCCCGGGCCCTGGCCTCCGACGACGGTCCCGAGCGGGCCCGGATCCTGGTCCTCCTCGGCGAGATGCTCTGGTTCACCGGCCGGATCGACGAGTCGGCCCGGGTGACCGAGGAGGCCCTCGCCGCCGCACGGCGCTCGAAAGACGCGCTGGCCACGGGCGAGGCCCTCCTGGGCATGGCCGGCATCCTGTGGCACAGGGGCGAGGGGCAACGAGAGCCTTCTCGAGGAGGCGATCGCACTCCTCGAGAAGGAGCCCCCCGGGCGCGAGCTGGCCGAGGCCTACACGACGGCAGCGGGTCGGAACATGCTGGCCGGCAACCCCGACGAGACGCTGGCCTGGTCCCGCAAGGCCGTCGAGCTCGCCGAGCGCCTGGGGCTCGAGGAGCAGGCCGTCAGGGCTCGGGAGTTCGCGGGGGCGGCCAAGTGCGACCTCGGTGACGTCGAGGGCGGCATCGCGGACCTCCGGCGCTCGCTGGAGGAAGGGGTCCGCCTCGGCCTCCCGGGCGCCGGCGCCGGCTACGTGAACCTCGGGGACTGGGTCTGGGCCACGGAGGGTCCGCACGCCGGGCTCGAGGTGCACCGGGCGGGGGTCGCCTACGGGGACCGGACGGGCACGGTCAACACGTCGATGTGGGCCCGCGGCGAGACGACCTGGATGCTCTACGACGCGGGCGAGTGGGACGAGCTCCTGGAGGTCGCCAACCAGGTGCTCGAGTGGGACAGCGGCCACGGGGAGAGCCAGCACTCCCTCCTCGTGCTCCCCCAGATGATCCGGGTCCGCGCGGTGAGAGGGGACGTAGCCGGCGCCGCCGCCGAGCTGGAGCGGGCCCTCCCCGCGGCCCGCCGCGCGGCGGACCCCCAGGTCCTCGTGCCCGCCCTGGCCACGGGGATCTTCGTGGCCGGGGCGCGGGGGAATCTCCCCGGGGTCCTGGCCCTCGTCGACGAGATGGACGGCGTCGTCGCGCACAGGCCCTTCTGGCAGCGGTTCGCGTCGATCGACGTGGCCCGGGCGCTGGTGGCCGCGGGGGAGGGCGAGCGGGCGTCCGACCTGGTCGCGGGCCTGCCCGCCCCCGTCACCCCCCAGGACGCGTACCTGGTCGCGGTGGCCCGGGCCACAGCGTCGGAGGCTGGCGGCGACCCGGAGGAGGCCCTGGCCACGCACCGGGAGGCGATGGAGCTGTGCGAGCGCTTCGGCCACGTCCCGGAGCGCGCCAACTCCTCCCTGGGCGCCGGGAGGGCGCTCCTCGTCCTGGGGCGGCAGGCGGAGGCCTCCTCGTCGATCCGGGAGGCCCGGGAGACGTACGTCCACCTCGGCGCGACGCTCTGGCTCGCGGAGGCCGACGGTCTCCTCGAGCGGGCCACCGCCCAGACCTCCTGACGCTCGGGCCTCAGCCCGGACGGCGCCAGCCGCTCGGCCCCCGGACGGCCACCACGCGGCCGGCGATCGCCGGGGCGGGGACGGGGCCGAAGTGGCGGGAGTCGGTGGAGCGCTCCTTTTGGTCCCCGAGCAGGAACCACTCGCCGGGGCCGAGGACGGCGCCGTTCGGGGCCAGCTCCCCGGGGCCCGCGGCGACGCGCTTCACGACCTCGAGCCCCGGACGCGACGGAGGGCGAGCCACCACGACCTGGCCCGGCCGGATCAGGTCCGGGCGCGTCCGGACGGCCAGGACCCATTCCCCGGCCAGCAGCGCGGGGGCCATGCTGTCCCCCTCCACCACCGCGCGGAAGGGACGCCACCGCACCCAGGCCAGCATGGCGAGCACCGCGGCCGTCGTGGCCCCGACGGCCGACAGGTTCGCCATTCCCCGATGGTGGTAGGTTTCGAGTCGGTTCGTTTCCCGACCGAAAGGAGAGCCCATGCGCACGTTGCTCCAAGCCTTGCTCACCCCCCGCCGCGCCGTCCAGGCCCACTGCGACCTCCCGTGCGGCGTCTACGACCCCGCCCAGGCCAAGGTCGAGGCCGAGTCGGTCCGAGCCATCCAGGAGCGGTACCAGGACGCCGAGAAGTTCAAGACCGAGGGCGAGTCGGTGGAGGACTACCGGGCCAGGTGCCTGGGCATCAAGGAGGAGCGGGCGGACCTGGTCAAGCACCACCTGTGGGTGCTGTGGACGGACTACTTCAAGCCGACCCACCTCGAGAAGTACCCCCAGCTCCACGAGCTGTTCTGGAAGGCCACCAAGTCCGCCGGCGAGGCCAAGAAGGCCCAGGATCCGAAGCAGGGCCAGCAGCTCCTCGACCTGATCGAGGAGATCTCGAAGATCTTCTGGGAGACCAAGGCCGCGTAGCGTCGGGCGCGCCGCCCCCGACCACTCCAGGGCGATGAGGGACGTCGGTCTGGTCGGCCTGCCGTTCTCGGGGAAGTCCACGCTGTTCACGGCCCTGACGCGCACCGGAGCGGCGGGCGGCCGCGACAACCAGGCCGTGGTCCCCGTCCCCGACCCCCGGCTCCCGGTGCTCGCCGAGCTGGAGCGGAGCGCCCGCATCGTGCCGGCCCAGGTCCGGTTCGTGGACGTCCCGGGGGCGCTGTCGGCGCGGGGGCTGGCCGCGCTCCGGGAGACCGACGCCCTGTGCGTCGTCCTGCGAGCCTTCGGGCCCGACCCCGACCCGGGGCGGGAGCTCGCCGAGATCACGGCCGAGCTCGTCCTGGCCGACCTGGCCAACGTGGAGTCGGCCCTCGAGGGGGCCCGCAAGCGGTCCCGGGGCCGCGGGCAGGGGGCCGACCGGGAGGCCGCCGCCCTCGAGCGGGCCCTCGCCGCCCTCTCGGCCGAGACCCTCCTCGGGGACGCCGGCCTTGACGAGGAGGACCGGGCGCACCTCCGGGCCCTGGCCCCCCTCACCCTGAAGCCGTGGATCGTCGTCGCCAACCTCGAGGAGGGGACCGAGCTACCCGCCGGGCTCCCCGACGGGACGGTCGGCGTCTACGCCAGCATCGAGGCCGAGACCGCGGCCATGCCCGAGGACGAGGCCAGGGCCCTGCTGGAGGAGTTCGGCGTCGCTCGGCCGGGGCTCGAGGCGGTGATCGCCGCCTGCTACCGGGCCCTCGACCTGATCACCTTCCTGACCACGGGCGAGGACGAGTCCCGGGCCTGGGAGGTCCGGCGGGGAGCCACCGCGCCGGAGGCCGCCGGCGTGATCCACACCGACCTCCAGCGCGGCTTCATCCGGGCCGAGGTGGTCTCCTACGACGACGTCGTGGCCGCGGGCGGCTGGGACGCGGCCAAGGTCCGGGGCCTGATGCGCGTGGAGGGCAAGGACTACGAGGTCCAGGAGGGCGACGTCCTCCACGTCCGGTTCTCCGTCTAGTTTCGCCAGGTTTCCCTGCGCCGGAGGGCTTGATAACCTGGCGGTCGTGAGGGAGGACGAGTACCGGATCGGGGAGGCGGCCGAGATCCTCGGGGTCCGCGTCGAGACGCTCCGGCGGTGGGAGCGGGAGGGGAAGCTTCGCTCGACCCGGACGTCCGGGGGCCAGC
>JACQTL010000380.1 GCA_016210805.1 Actinomycetota bacterium
CGCCGGAGAGCGGGCCCCCACGGCGGACCAGGTCACACCGCTCGACCGCCACGCCGCCGAGGTGCTCTCGGCCACCGACGACGTGATCGACGAGCTCGTCGCCGAGCAGAACCGCCAGATCGAGGAGGCCCGGAGCCTGGGCGCCCGGGCCGACCGGGCCACGCTCGCCCTGTCCCTGCTCGCCGTCGGCGCGGTCCTCCTCGGCCTGGCCGCGCTCATCGGCCGGGGCCGGGCGGCCCTCGTGTCGCTCGTGGCCGGAGCGGTGGTCCTGGCCGGCTCGGCGGCGTGGGGCGGATGGGCCGCGCTCGGGTAACCATCCACTCGCTGACCGGGAACCGAAGGGAGGACCCATGGGCCTCGACATGTCGCTCGGCGAGGCGATGGCCACGCAGCGAGCCGTTCGCAGGCTGAAGCCCGACCCGGTGGACGACGCCGTCGTCCTCCGGTGCATCGAGATGGCCACGAGGGCCCCATCCGGCGCCAACGCGCAGTCGTGGGAGTGGCTCCTGGTCCGAGACCGGGGGACCAAGGAGCGGCTGGCCGCGCTCTACCGTCGCTCGTGGTCGGTCTACGGGAGGGTGGCCAGGGTCGTGGCCGGCAGGGATCGCGGCAAGCGGCGCATCATCGAGGCGGTGCAGTGGCAGGTCGACCACTTCGCCGAAGTCCCCGTCCTGGTCGTGGCGTGCCTCCGCGGGGTCCGTCCCTACGTGGTGCACTGGCCGTGGGCGGCCAGCTCCCACTACGGGAGCATCTACCCGGCCGTCCAGAACCTCCTCCTGGCCTGCCGGGCGGAGGGGCTGGGAGCGGCCCTGACCACCCTGCCCCTGTGGTCGGCGACCCTGGCCCGGCGGGCCCTCGGGCTCCCGTTCGGCGTGGAGCCGTGCGCGGTGATCCCGGTGGGCTGGCCGATCGGACGATACGGTCCCAACTCCCGGCGGCCCGTCCACGAGGTGGTCCATCTGGACCGGTACGGGAACCACCCTCCCGCGAGGGCGGGCGTCGGCGGCGGGGCCCCGGCGGGCTAGAATCGCACCGATGCCGATCTACGAGTTCGCCTGCCGGACCTGCGGGGAGCGCTTCGAGCGTCTCCTGCCGGTGCGGTCCGAGCCCCCCGGGTGCCCGGCGTGCGGCGCTCGGCGGGCGCGCCGATTGATCTCGCTGATCGGCGGCCTGGGCCGCACGTCGAACGGGACCTCCGGCGCCCGGACTCCCGCCGCCGGCGGCTGCGGCTGCGGCGGCGCCTGCGCCTGCGGCGCCTGACCGGCGTATAGAGCCTTCCGGCGCACCCCGATCCACCACGCCGGCTCGTCCGCGGGCGCTACCCTGGCGGGTCATGGACGAAGAGGCCGCCGAGGCCCCCGACACCCCCGCGCTGCGAGCGGCCGCCGAGGCCGGGGTGGCCCACCGGGTCGTGAGGACGGCACCTCCCTCGAGCGTGGAGGAGAGCGCCGAGCTGCAGGGCATCGAGGTGGGGCGGCTCCTGCGGACGATCGTGGTCCGCCGGGGGGCCGACGACTACGTCTTCGTCCTGGTCCCGGGGGGCCGGCAGATGGACTGGCCCCGGCTCAGGGCCCACCTCGGCGTGAGCCGCCTCTCGTTGCCGGACCAGGAGGAGGCCAGACGGGCCACGGGGTACGAGCGAGGGGCGATAACCCCGTTCGGCTCAAGGGCGGCCTGGCCGGTGGTGGCCGACCGCTCGATCGGGGGGATGGGCCGGGTGGCGATAGGGGGTGGGGCCCGTGGGGTGAACCTCCACCTCGAGGCGTCCGACCTGCTGGCCGCCCTGGGCGCCGAGGCTGCCGACGTGACCCGCCCCGCCCCGGACGGAGCGTGACCTGTGGCCTCCCTCCCGCCGGGCGGGTGCTCGAGCGGGCCGGCCTGGTCCGGCGGACCGTGCGGGGCCGGGAGCACTGGCTGGAGCTGGACGCCGCCCCCCTCCGCCCGGCGGGCCGGTGGATCCAGCGGTACCGCTCGTTCTGGGGGGGCCGGCTAGACGCCCTGGAAGCGATGTTCGGCGAGGGATGGGAGGCGTAGCCGCGGAGTGAGGAGGACCGGATGCGGATGGACGTGACGGCCGACCTGGTGATCGCCCGGCCCAGGGCCGAGGTGGCGGCTTACGTGATCGATCCCGGCCACGACCCCGCTTGGATCGGAGGGATCAGCCAGGCGGAGGTGCTCACCGAGCCGCCCGTCAGGGTGGGGACCAGGGTCCGGCGGGTGGCCTCGTTCCTGGGCCGGAGGATCGAGTACGTGCTGGAGGTCTCGGCCCTGGACCCGGATGCGCTCCTCGAGATGACCTCGGTCAGGAGCCCGTTCCCCATGAAGGTCACCTACGCCTTCGCCGACGCGCCGGGCGGGACCCGGGCCAGCGTCCGGGTGGAGGGGGAGCCCTCGGGGCTCTACCGGCTGGCCGGCCCCGCGCACGCTCCGGCCGTGCGACGATCGGTGGCCAGCGATCTCCGGTCCCTGAGGGGGATCCTCGAGTCCGGGAACCGGGGGGAGGTGTGACGTGAGCGCCGCGGAAGGATCGTCCGGGAAGATGCCGGCCATGCCCAGGCCCGACGAGGCCACGAAGGAGCTGTTCAGGTCGGTGGTCCCCGATGACCCCGAAGTGACCGTCCGCCCGATGTTCGGCAACCTGGCCGCGTTCGTGGGCGGGACCATGTTCACGGGCCTGTACGGTCCCGACCTGTTCGTGCGCCTCCCGGACCAGGACCGCGAGGCTCTGACCGAGCAGGGCGGTGCCCCCTTCGAGCCGATGCCAGGCCGGCCGATGCGCGAGTACCTCCTCCTCCCGGCGGCCTGGCGGGACGAGCCCGAGCGGATCGAGGAGTGGGTGGCCCGCTCGCTGGCCTGGGCCCGGGGCCTGCCGCCCAAGGCCAGGAAGCGGTCGTGAACCCGGCGGCCCCTTGACCCCGGGGAGCCCGGGCGCGCATCGTTCCCCCGCTGGGGCCTTCGGGGCCCCCGGGGGAGGAGGTCAACCGTGCTGCACGACTTCCCGATGCACACGATCGTCGCCGCGTCGGACCTCGACCGGGCCCGGGCCTGGTACGCGGAGAAGCTCGGGCTGGTCCCGAAGAAGGAGGACCCCGGAGGAATCTGGTTCGAGAGCGCCGGGGGGACGTGGCTGTACGTCTACGCGACGGGCTCGGCGGGGACGGCCCAGAACACGGTGGGCGGCTGGGCGGTCCAGGACATCGAGTCGGTCATGGCCGAGCTCCGGGGTCGGGGCGTCGTGTTCGAGGAGTACGACATGCCCGGCATGAAGACCGAGAACGGCCTGGCCGACTTCGGTATGGCCAAGGCGGCCTGGTTCAAGGACAGCGAGGGGAACACCCTCGAGCTCTCGGAGCTCCTCGAGCAGGGCTGAAACCGGCGGCCCTCGAGGCTAGCTCGGCGTCCCGGCCGGGATCACGAAGCGCAGGACGGCGCCGCCCGCCGGGCGGTTGGCCGCCTCGATCGTCCCTCCGTGGGCCTCCACCAGGCTCCGGGCGATGGCCAGGCCGAGCCCCGCGCCCCCCGAGTCGGCGGCCGTGACGAACCGGTCGAAGACGGAGGCCAGGGAGTCCGAGGGTATCCCCGGCCCGGTGTCCTCCACCGCGAAGGCCACGCCGGCCGGGGGGGCCGGGTCGGCCCGCACGACGACGGAGCCACCGGCCGGGGTGTGGCGGACGGCGTTCGACAGGAGGTTGGAGAGGACCTGGCCGATGCGGACCGGGTCGACGTCGAGCTCGGGGAGGCCCGGCGCGGTTCGGGCCTCGAGCTCGATCCCCGCCGCCCCGGCCCGGGCCCGGAAGGCCGCCGTCGCGTCCTCCACCAGGTCGGCGGCCTCCACCCGCTCCCGGTGCAGCCGGAGCGCCCCGGCCTCCGCGCGCGAGAGCGTCTCCAGATCGTCGAGGAGGCGGGCCATCACCCGGGTCTCCTCGAGCACCGGCTCGATGTGCGCCCGGTCGGCCGGGAACAGTCCGTCCAGCATCGCCTCCGCGTTGCCCTCGATCACCGACAGCGGCGTGCGGAGCTCGTGGGCCAGGTCGGCGAGCAGGTCCCGGCGCCGGGCCTCGGCCGCCTCCAGCCGCTCGGCCATCGCGTTGAAGGACCGGGCCAGGCGGCGGAGATCCCGGGACCCCCGCTCGCGGACCCGGACGGAGTGGTCCCCTCCGGCCAGCCGGTCGGCCGCCTCCATCACGTCACCGACGGGGACGGCCATCCTCCGCACGGCCCGGCCGACGACCAGGAACCCGATCAGGAGGGCGGTGCCCAGCCCCGCGGCCACGGGGAGGAGCCGGATCGGCTCGTCCGGTCCCACCAGGCGGTACAGAAGGGCGACGACGATCGCGTTCGCCCCGAACACGAGCAGGAAGAGCACGGCGATCACCAGGCCGATGCGGCGGAGGAAGTGCCGGCGCACCCCGTGCCACCCCGCCCGGTCCCGGGGAGGGAAGGGCTCTCCCTCGGGCCACCACGGCGGCCGGCCCCCGCCCCAGCTCCCGCGGTGCGGGTCCTTCCACCCCTTCCACCCGTGGGGACGGCCCTCAGGCATCGGCGAACCGGTAGCCCACCCCGTGCACGGTGAGCAGGTAGCGCGGGCGCCCCGGCGTGGGCTCGATCTTCCTCCGGATGTTCTTCACGTGGGCGTCCACCGCCCGCTCGTAGGACTCGAAGGCCACGCCGTGCACCGCGTCCAGGAGCTGCGCCCGGGTGAACACGCGCCCCGGTTCCCTGACCAGGGTGGCCAGGAGCTGGAACTCGGTGGGGGTGAGGTCCACGACCCGACCGCCCACCGTGACCCGCATCCGGGGCAGGTCGATCTCGACGTCGGCCGCGCGGAGGACCTCCGCCCCGCCCGCCCGGGCCTGATCGGTGCGCCGGAGGACCGACCGGATCCGGGCCAGCAGCTCCCTGGGGCTGAACGGCTTGACCACGTAGTCGTCGGCGCCGAGCTCGAGGCCGGCCACGCGATCGGCCTCGTCGCCCCGGGCCGTCAGCATCACGATGGGCACGGTGGACGTCCTCCGGAGCTCGCGGGCCACGTCCAGGCCGTCCCGGCCGGGCAGGCCGAGGTCCAGGATCACGACGTCCGGCCGCATCCCCCGCGCGCTCGCCACGGCGGCCTCGCCGTCGCCGGCCACGACCACCTCGAACCCGGCCCGCTCCAGGTAGTCGCGGACCAGCCCGGCGATCCTCATCTCGTCCTCGACCACCAGGATCGTGCGCAACGTCGGTCCTCCCGGCTCCCGGCGAGAAGCGTGACGAGGCGACGGGGTGGAGGCAAGCGCCACACCCGTCGCCCCGCGGCCGGACGACCCCCTAGGCCGGAGCGGTCGTCCCGCCCGACCCCGGGTCCCGGCCCGGACCCTCCTCGTGCATCCGGCGGTGCCAGTCCTCGAACCCGGCCGGCCCGTGGTCCCTCAAGTGGCCCGGGCCGCCGTGCTCGGAGCCATGGCCGTGCCACCGCATCCGCCAGGCCGCCCCCCTGAACAGGAGCACCAGGCCCACGATGAACAGCGGGAACAGGAAGAACCCGAACCCGTAGCCGTAGCCGCGGCCCACCACGCGGACGACCTCCACACCGTTCCCGGCCCGCTCCAGGCCCTCGGACAGCCCCGCGTTGTACGCGCCGACGCCGATGCCCACCCCGGCCAGGATCAGCAGTATCGCCAGCCCGATCGCGAACGCCCGTCGCATGTCGCCCTCCTTCGGGACGGTCGTCGTCCCTCGGGATCGATGCTGGCCGGAGGATGTGAACGAACCGTGAACCTAGCGGGGAGGTTCCTGGGAGGCATCCCCCCGCCGGCGGGACCGGATGGCCCGGAGGGCGAGCCAGGCTCCGGCCACGACGGCGGCCAGGACGGAAAGGACGAGGAAGACCAGGTCGATCCCGCTCACGTCCGGGGGCCGGTCCACCGTCGAGACCATGAGCACAGGGAAGGCACCGGTGGGAGGGTGCGTCAGTGTCCGGCCCCCGCGGGGGCGAGCTCCCGGCGGGTGGCCGACGCGCAGGTGCAGCTCACCGAGTGGCGCTCCTCGGGGGAGGGGTGCACGTGGTGGATCATCGCGATCACCATCGGGATGAACACCAGCGCGTTGTAGAGCAGGTGGAGCTCCACCCTCGGGATGACGACCTGGGCGATGCTGGTGGGGACGGGCTGGCCGAAGAGGTTCGCCCCGACCACGGCCTGGCCCAGGAGCAGCGCGTGCTCCAGATGGTGCCAGAACTGGATCACCAGGGCGATGTCCCACCACGTCCGGGCCCGCCCGGTGAACCCCGGGCGGAGCAGGAGCAGGCCGGCCAGCATGACGATGGCGTAGCCGTAGTGCAGGGCCTCCGAGGAGACCAGCCAGGGGAACACCAGCCCGAGCACCCCCCGGGACTCCGGGCGCTCCATCCCCAGGGCCCAGATCTGGAAGGCCTGCACGAGGTGCTCGGCCCAGTGGGCGATCACGACGACCATGAACGTCCACAGGGCCGCCCGGTGGTACCTGCCGTTCAGGTCCTCCACGAACCGGCCGAGCCATCCCCGCTGTTGCGCAACCGCGACCTGCGCCATGCCCGCTCCTCCCGATGGTGCCTCCGGCGGATGTCCGCCATCCTCCCCCGGGGCTCCGTTCGGGCGCAGTGCACGCGCTCACGAGAGTGGTGTGATGTCGCGCACGTCCGGGCGGCTCACCCGCTCACATGCCGTGGGTGGGACCCCTCGCCCCGACGCGCGACCCGGCGCCTCCCGAACGCGTCGGCGTCACCCGGTGACCGCGTCGAACAGGCGAACCCCCGCCCAGACCCCGGCGAGGGCCGCGGCGACCTGGAGGAGCAGCCAGTACCACCTGATCCCCCGGGTCATCCCGGTTCCTCCCGGAGCAGGCGGTCCTTGGCCGCCTCGTACTCCTCGTCGTCGAGGGCCCCGGACCGGTGCAGCGCGTCGAGCCGCTCGAGCGCCGGGACCAGCCCGCCCTCGCCGGTCCGCGCGGCGGCGGCCCGCCGGGCCAGCCTGATCGCCGGGGCCACCGACCGGAACGCGCCGAGGCCCGCGAGGGGGGCTACGGGGGGCGAGGTCCCCCGGAACGCGCGGCCCGCCGCCGGGAGCGCGACCAGGAGCGGCAGCCCGCCCATCAGGCCGAAGACCACCGCGGACACGAGCCACCCCCAGGCCAGCCCGCCGTCGCCCGGCGGATCGAGGCCGTACTCGAGGAAGTTCCACCCCAGGGAGAGGAACAGCGCGGGCCAGAGCAGGCCGACGGCGCTGGGGACCCCGTGCTTGAACGACTGCCACGCGTAGAGGCCGGCGAACAGGATCCCGCCCCAGATCCCGGCCAGCATCAGCCCGACGACGCCCCCGGGGCACGGCCGCGTGGGCACGAAGGGGGTGTTCCCGCTGGCGCAGGCTCCCCCGATGTCCATCACGGCCCGCATCCCCAGGTACAGGAGGGTGAGCCCGAAGGCCACGCCGAAGAGGGTAACGAAGACCCCCATCGAGGCCCGGACGCGACTGGTCCCGGGCCGCTCCCCCTCAGCCCCCGTCTGCACGCGCGTAGCTTACGCCGCCCGGGGGACCGATCCGCCGGGAGCCTCCCCGGGAGACACGTCGCCGTCGCGGGCGCCATCATGCGGCGGTGACCGTCCGGGATGGCTCCCTGGTGGGCCGCCGGGCCGGGTGGGTTGCGGCCGGGGCGGCGGCGCTCTTCGTGCCCCTCGCCGTCCTGGCCCGGGTGGACGAGGGGCTCCTCCTCCGGATCGACCGGCCGGTCAACCGCGCCATGCTCGACCTCCGGGAGCCCTGGCTGGACCCGGTGATGAAGGCGGTGTCGTACCTCGGTTCCCGGTGGACGGTGGCCGGCGTCCTGGTGGCGCTGTCCCTCTGGTCGCTCGTCACCGGCCGGGCCCGGGTGACGGTCCTGGCCATGCTCCTCACCTACGCGCTGACGCTGGGGCTCCAGGTCCTCCTCAAGGAGGTCCTGGTC
>JACQTL010000032.1 GCA_016210805.1 Actinomycetota bacterium
GCCCGGATGCGCCGGGGGGCGGAACCGGGCTCCGGCCCGGCCGCCTCGGCGCAGATCGCCGAGGGGGTCCTCCTCCTCGTCCTGGCTCCCATCTTCGGGCAGCTGATCAGGCTGGCCGTGTCCCGCCGGCGGGAGTTCCTGGCCGACGTCCAGGGGGTCATGCTCACCCGCTACCCGCCGGGTCTGGCCGCGGCCCTCCGCAAGATCGAGGCCAGCCCCACGGCCATGCGATCGGCGAACAACGCCACGGCCCACCTGTGGCTGTCCCAGCCCTCCCGGCTGGAGGGCGAGCGGATGGGTGCCATGGAGCGGCTGTTCTCGACCCACCCACCGATCGCGGAGCGGATCAGGATCCTCGAGGAGATGTGAACCGCCGTCCGCCGGGGGGCGCATGCCCCGTCGAGGACGGTGTTGTTGAGGAAGCCCGGAGCGGCAGGTAGCATCGTCGCGCCTTCCCCGCGCACCCCTTCCAGATCGAGAACCCTCGAGGAGGTCCACGTCTTGGCACTGACACGCCGCGGCAAGCTGCTCGCCTGGCTCGTGACGGCGGTGATCGCCGCCGGCGCCGGCGCCGGCGCCTTCACGTACCTCCGGGGCGGGGGGCCCGCCGTGGCCGCGGCGACGCGCGACGTCGACGGGGACGGCGACATCGACCAGGAGGACGCGATCCTCGAGCCGATCGCCTGCCCCCTCACCGGCGTGGTCCCCGAGGGGGGAGCCCCGGACCGTCCGGCCCTCGCCGTCAAGGTGGAGAACCTCCATTCCGCCCGGCCCCAGGCCGGCCTGAACCAGGCCGACGTCGTGTTCGAGCAGCCGGTGGAGGGCAACATCACCCGGTTCATCGTCGTGTACCAGTGCGAGGACGCCGACCGGATCGGGCCCGTGAGGAGCGCCCGACTAATGGACCCGAACCTCCTCCCGGAGCTCGGCACGCCGCTGTTCGCCTACTCGGGGGCCGCCCAGCCGGTGACCCGGGCCGTGACCCGGGCCGACCTGATCGACCTCTCGTTCGAGGGGGAGGCGGTGGGGGCCTACGAGCGCGATCCCTCCCGCGAGATGCCCCACAACCTGTACAGCTCGACGGCGGCCCTCTACGAGGCGGCCGGCGGGCTGGGAGGTCCGCCCCGGGCCATCTTCACGTTCCGGGACCGGGCTCCGAAGGGGACCAAGGTGAAGAGCGTCCGGCTGCCCTTCAACGTCTCGGAGGCCGACGTCCGGTGGACCTGGAACCAGGCCACCAGGACGTGGCTCCGGTTCCACGGCGAGGAGGCCCACGTCGACGAGTTCGGCGAGCAGGTCTCCGCGGCCAACGTGGTGGTCCAGCTCGTGGAGCTCAGGGACAGCGGCATCGTGGACGCCGCGGGCAACCCGTCGCCGGAGGTCGAGGTGGTCGGGTCCGGGAAGGCCTACGTCTTCCGCAACGGGAAGATGATCGAGGGCCGGTGGCGGCGCGACTCGATCCGGGGCGTCACGGAGTTCGTGGGCAAGGGGGGCAAGGTCATCCCGCTCGCCCCCGGCAACACCTGGGTGGAGCTCCTCCCGGCCGACCTGGCCGTCGAGACGGCGTGATCCGGCCGGACCCGCCCGAAGGGGCCGCCGGAGCGGTACCCTTCCGGACGCGCCGGGCGATCGGACCGGCACGAGGGGGAAGCTCGAAGTGGCGATGACCGCGCGTGGCAAGGTCCTCACCGGGCTGATCGCCGCCCTGGTGGTGGCCGGGGCGGGAACGGGGGCCTTCCTGGCCCTCAGTGGGGACAACCCCGGGCCCGGGGAGACGGCGAGCCCCGGCACCTCACCGACCGACGGGACCACCGTCCCCCCCACCACGGGTGAGACCGTGTGCCCGCTCTCCGGTGAGGCCGTGGAGGGCGTCCCCGACCGTCCGGCCCTCATCGTGAAGGTCGAGGAGGCCCCCCAGGCCCGCCCCCAGGCCGGCCTGAACGAGGCGGACGTCGTCGTCGAGCAGCCGGTCGAGGGCAACATCACCCGGCTGTTCGTGGTGTTCCACTGCCACGACGCCGAGCGGGTCGGGCCGGTGAGGAGCGCCCGGTTCGTGGACCCGAACCTGGCTCCCCAGTTTGGCACGCCCCTGTTCGGCTACTCGGGTGCGGCCCCGCCCGTGGTCCAGGCCGTGGGCCGGGGCGACCTGGTCGACGTGTCCTACGAGGGCCCGGCGGTGGGCTCCTACGCGCGGGACCCGTCGCGCGAGTCGCCCCACAACCTGTTCACCTCCACGGGGGCCCTGTACGAGGCCGGGGCGGGCCAGGGCGGCCGTCCCGACGCCCTTTACCCCCGATCCGACAAGCCCACCGGCGGCAAGAAGGCCACCACGATCCACCTCCCGTTCCAGGTCCCCCTGGCCGACATCACGTGGACGTGGAGCAAGCCCGACGGCGCGTGGCTCCGCTCGATCGGCGGCGGCCCCCACCTCCTCGAGGACGGCGAGCAGATCAGGGCGGCGAACGTGATCGTCCAGCAGGTCGAGCAGGAGCCCACCGAGATCGTGGACGCCGGCGGCAACCGGTCCTACGAGGTCATCGTGATCGGGACCGGCAAGGCCTACGTCTTCCGTAACGGCAAGATGATCGTGGGCACCTGGGTGAAGGACTCGCTCTCGGGCCCGACCCGCTACCTCGACGCGGACGGGAACGAGATCGAGCTGGCCCCGGGGACCACCTGGATCGAGCTCTACGGGAACCAGTCCAACACCCTCCGCTTCCAGCCGTCCTGAGCCGGTCGCCCGAGCCGGTCGCCGGGCCGGTCGGGGCGCCGCCCAGCTGGCGATACACTCTGGTCGTGGAGCGCGAGGAGGGGAGCGTCGTGGAGCGGGAGACCGGGACCTTCCGGGTGAAGTCGGGCCTGGCCGAGATGCTCAAGGGCGGCGTCATCATGGACGTCACCACCGTCGAGCAGGCCAAGATCGCCGAGGAGGCCGGAGCCGTCGCGGTGATGGCCCTCGAGCGCGTCCCCTCCGACATCCGGGCGGAGGGCGGCGTGGCCCGGATGGCCGACCCGACCAGGGTGGAGGCCATCATGGAGGCCGTCTCGATCCCGGTGATGGCCAAGTGCCGGATCGGGCACTTCGTCGAGGCCCAGATCCTCCAGTCGCTCGGAGTGGACTACGTCGACGAGAGCGAGGTGCTCACCCCGGCCGACGAGGAGCACCACATCGACAAGTGGCGGTTCACCGTCCCGTTCGTGTGCGGGGCCCGGGACCTGGGGGAGGCCCTCCGGCGGATCGCCGAGGGCGCGGCCATGATCCGGACCAAGGGCGAGGCCGGCACCGGGAACGTCGTGGAGGCCGTGCGCCACGCCCGGCGGATCACCTCGCAGGCCAGGGCGCTCACCACGGTGGGCCCCGAGGAGCTGGTCCGGGCCTCGAAGGAGCTCGGCGCGCCCCTCGAGCTCGTCCGGCAGGTGGCGAGTAGCGGCACGCTCCCGGTGGTGAACTTCTCCGCCGGGGGACTGGCCACCCCCGCCGACGCCGCGCTGATGATGCAGCTCGGCGTCGACGGCGTGTTCGTCGGCTCGGGCATCTTCAAGTCCTCCGACCCGTCGACGCGCGCCCGCGCGATCGTCGAGGCGACCACGCACTTCAACGAGCCCGACGTCCTGGCGAAGGTCTCCCGCGGCCTGGGCGAGCC
>JACQTL010000033.1 GCA_016210805.1 Actinomycetota bacterium
CTTGATGGCCTCGTCAAAGACCTGGGAGACGAACACCACGGTCTTGCGCACCCGGTCCTGGATCTCCAGGAACAGGACCTGGAGCCGGGCCCGGATGATGGGGTCCACGGCCCCGAAGGGCTCGTCCATCAGCATGACCGGAGGGTCGGCGGCCAGGGCCCGGGCCACGCCGACCCGCTGGCGCTGGCCCCCGGAGAGCTCGGAGGGGTACCGGTCGAGCAGCTCGTCGTCGAGATGGAGCATGGCGGCGAGCTCCTCGACGCGCGCCCCGGTCCGGGGCTCTTCCCAGCCCACCAGGGTGGGGACCATGGCGATGTTCTGGCGCACGGTGCGGTGGGGCATGAGGCCGATGCTCTGGATCACGTAGCCGATCCCCCGGCGGAGCTCCACGGGGTCCTGCTGCATCACGTCGCGGCCGTCCACGTGGATCGCGCCCGACGTGGGCTCGATCAGCCGGTTGATCATCTTGAGGGTCGTGGTCTTGCCGCACCCGGAGGGCCCGACGAGGACCACCGTCTCTCCCCGCTCGACGTCCATGGAGAGGTCGCCCACGGCGGGACCCCCCGACCGGGCGAACCGCTTGGACACGTTCCGGAGCGAGATCATCGGTTCGGCCACCGCAACCCTCCGAGAGGCCCTCCGCCCGGGGCCACGATACCGATGAACCGGGCGAGCGAGGCCGTGCTTCCCACCCGGGCGATCAGCCCACGCGCTTGGGCTTGAACGCCTCGAAGGGGTTCCGGCAGCTCCGGCAGAAGTGGGTGGAGCGACAGAGCGTGGGGCCGAACGCGCTCTCGAGCACGGTGTCGTCGCTCCCGCAGAAGGGGCAGGCCGACGTCCCCCGGGCGCCGGACAGCGCGGCGAGCGGCACGAAGGCCGGTGCCGACCCCCCCTCCCCCGGCGGGGTGAGCCCGTAGGACCGCAGGGCCTCCCGCCCCGCGGGGGTGATCCGGTCGCTGGTCCAAGGCGGCGAGTGGACGAACCGCACGGTGACGGGCCGCCGGCCGGCCACCGCGCGGACGGCGGCCTCCACGTCCTCGGCGATCACGTCCAGCGCGGGGCAGCCCGAGAAGGTGGGGAGCAGGGCCACGTGCACCGCGTCGTCCTCGACCGTGACCCGCTCCACGATGCCGAGGTCGGTGATGGGAAGCGGCGGGATCTCGGGGTCGTGCACCCCGGACAGGGCCTCCCAGATCCGGAGCTCGAGGCCCTCGCCCCCGGCGCGCCGCGCGGGGCCGGCGCTCACCACGAGGCTCCCGGGTGCTCTCGGTGGAGCCTGGTCATCTCGTCCCAGAGCGGGAGGAAGTCCTCGGAGTGGCGGCCGGCCCGGCCCCCGCCCCCGGCGAACGCGCCCTCGTGGACCCACCGGCCGTCCCTTTTGACCAGCCCGGGGGCGGTGAAGGGCTCGTCGTGCTCCTCGATCTCCCCGGAGGACGTGGGGACCATCTCCCCCGCGGGGGCGGGCTGGTGGAGCACGAAGTCCAGCGCGGCCGCCTCGAGCTCCTCCCCCAGCCCGGCCACCCACTGGGCCAGCATGTCCTCGGACGTGCGGGGGAGGATCCCCTCGGCCACCAGCTCGCCCTCGCCGGGCAGGGGCTCGAACAGCCCGACGGCCTCGGCGATGGCCGCGGCGAAGCCCTCGGCGTACCTCTGGCGGGCGGTCACCGGGCCGGCCGAGAGGCGCTCGAACCAGGCCCGGGCGTGGTCGAGGTGGTACTTCTCCTCCAGCCGGATCACGGCCACCGCCTCGGCGAGCTCCCTCCAGGCGGACCTCGAGAGCGCCTCCATGCGGATCTCGTCGGCCGTGTCGTACAGGTACTGCCGGGCCACGGTGTAGCCCCAGTCGCGGTTGGGCCGCTCGCACAGCACGGCGTTGCGGTACTCGGCCGGGCGGCGCCCCAGGGCCAGGGCGTCCTCGTCCCTGCCGCTGAGATCCGCGGCGAGCCCGTACAGCATCCGGGCGTGGGCCATCTCGTCCTGGGCGATCGACGAGAAGGCCAGGTCCTCCTCGATGTGAGGGGCCCAGCCCGTCCACTCCGCGTGGCGGTGGCCGAGGATCAGCTCGTCGTCGGCGTGGGCGAGGAGCAGGGCCACCCGGGGGTCCTCGGGTCCGGTCATCCCATCAATGC
>JACQTL010000363.1 GCA_016210805.1 Actinomycetota bacterium
GGTGTAGCCCGTGCAGCGGCAGATGTTGCCCGAGATCGCCCAGCGGACGTCGTCCTCGGAGGGGTCGGGGTTCTCCTCGAGCAGGGCCGCGCCCACGAGCATCATGCCCGGGGTGCAGAACCCGCACTGGAGGCCGTGCTCCTCCTTGAAGGCGGCCTGGACGGGGTGCAGCCCGTCGGCGCCGGCCAGCCCCTCGACCGTGGTGACCTCCCGTCCGTCGGCCTGGACCCCGAACATCGTGCACGACTTCACCGGGACGCCGTCGAGCAGGACCGTGCAGGCGCCGCAGCTCGTGGTGTCGCAGCCCACGTGGGTCCCGTTCAGGCCGAACTCGTCCCGGATGAGGTGCGCGAGGAGAAGGCGCGGCTCGACGTCGGCCGTGCGCTCGGCGCCGTTCACCGTGACCGTGATCTCCATCAGTTCCCCCCCTCGCCGCGAGCGATGGACAGCGCCCGGGAAAGACCCCGCCGGACGAAGACCTCGACGATGTGCCGCTTGTACTCGGCGGAGCCCCGGACGTCGCTCGTGGGCTCCGCCGCCGCGGCGGCCATCCTGGCGGCCTCGGCGAAGGCCTCGTCGGTGGGCTCGGCTCCGGCCAGCGACCCCTCGGCCTCTGAGGCCGGGATGTTGCGGGAGCCCACCGCGGTGAGGGCTATCCCGGCCCTCCCCACGGCGCCGTCCGAGAGGTCGAGGTGGACCGCGACCCCCACGGTCGCGAAGTCCCCGACCTTGCGTTCCAGCTTCAGGTAGGCGCCCCCGGACCGCTCCGCCGGGGCGGGTACCCGCACCTCCGTGAGGATCTCGTCGGGCTCGAGCGTCGTCGTGAAGGTGTCAACCAGGAACTCGCCGACCGGCACCTCTCGCTCGCCCCGGGGTCCCCGCAGGACCACCGACGCGCCCAGGGCCAGCATCACGGACCCCCAGTCCCCCGCCGGGTCGGCGTGGGCCAGGGAGCCGCCGATCGTGCCCAGGTTCCGGACGATCGGGTCGGAGATCAGCGGAGCGGCCTGGGCCATGGCCGGGTAGCGGGCCATCACGACCTCGTGGGAGGCGATCGCGTTGTTCCGGGCCAGCGCACCCACCCGGAGCCCTCCGCCCTCCTCGGCGATCCCGTCGAGCCCGGGGACGCGGTTGATGTCCACGAGGTGGCCCGGCTGGGCGAAGCGCAGCTTCATGAGGGGGATCAGGCTCTGCCCGCCGGCCAGGACCTTCCCGTCCTCGGCGTGGGCGGCGAGCGTCTCGATCGCCTCCTCCAGCGAGGAGGGGCGGTGGTACTCGAACCGAGGAGGCAACATCAGCGGCTCCCTTCGAGACGAGGACCCGGCGGCCGCGCCGGGTCCACCGAGCGAGCGACGCTCCTTGCTGACGGAAGCCGGCCACCCATGCGGTGATCCCCCTGCGGGCATGAACGCGCAACCTCGGAGACGCAAATGTAGTTCACTCCGCAACTGAAGGTCAAAAGGCGCTACCCTGCCACCCGGATGAGCGGGTCCGCGCTGGCGTCGGTGGAGGAGCTCCAGGGAGGGCTCCGCCGGCATGCCTACCTTGCCGACCGGGGGCTGTCCACGGCGATCTACCTGGCCGTGTCGCTGGGCCGGCCGCTGCTCCTCGAGGGGGAGGCCGGCGTGGGCAAGACCGAGGTGGCCAGGGCCCTGGCCGAGCTCCTCGGCCGGGACCTGATCCGCCTCCAGTGCTACGAGGGGATCGACGCCGGCCAGGCCCTCTACGAGTGGAACTACTCGCGCCAGCTGATCGAGATCCGCGCGCTGCAGTCGGTGGAGGGGACCGCCGCGGCCGTCCGCGACCTGTTCGGGCCGGAGTTCCTGGTGGAGCGACCGCTCCTCGCCGCGATCCGGGCGGGCGACCGGGCCGTGCTCCTGATCGACGAGCTGGACCGGGCCGACGACGAGTTCGAGGCGTTCCTCCTCGAGGTGCTCTCCGACTTCGCCGTGACGATCCCCGAGATCGGGAGGGTGGCCGCGGACGCCCCTCCGGCGGTGATAGTGACGTCGAACCGGACGCGCGAGCTCCACGACGCGCTCAAGCGCCGCTGCCTGTACCTCTGGATCGACTACCCGGACTTCGAGCGCGAGTACGAGATCCTGCGCGCCAAAGTGCCGCGCATCAACGAAAAGCTCGCCGGCCAGGTCTGCGCGCTCATGCAACAGCTCCGCCGGGAGGACTTCTACAAAAAGCCCGGCATCGCCGAGACGATCGACTGGGGCGCGGCGCTCATGGCGCTGCACAAGGA
>JACQTL010000364.1 GCA_016210805.1 Actinomycetota bacterium
CTTCTTGCCCTCCCGTGACGCGATCTGGCCCAGGAAGTACTCGTACACGCGGCCCAGGACGTCCTTGGCCTGGTGCTCCTCGCCGCCCAGCCCGATCGTGCCGATGAGGTCGATCAACTCCCCGAGGCGACGCTTGTCGAGCGTCGGGCGGGCGTAGTCCTTGGGCAGCACCCCCTTCAGGGACGGGTTCTCCCGCTCGATCGCGTCCATGGCGCCATCGAGCTCCACTCCTATCTCCGGGAGCTTCGCGGCGTCCTGCAGCTTCTCCCACCGGGCCTCCGCCGGGACCCAGAACACGTTGTCACCCCGGTACTCGTCCGGGTCCTCCGGATCGGCCTCGGGGTTGGCCAGCAGCTTCGCCCGCTGAGCCTCGAACGCGTCGGAGATGTACTTCAGGAAGACGAGCCCCAAGACGACGTGCTTGTACTCGGCCGCATCCATGTGGCCACGCAGCTTGTCGGCGGCCGCCCACAGCGTCGCCTCGAACCCAAGAGGTTCCGCGTTGCTTCGCTTCCCGCTCGCACGTGCACGGCCTCGGGCCCTCGGCGTTCCGGCTGCACCTCCCTGGACCATGCAATCACCTTACGCGACACCTGCCGAGCGCTGTCCAGCTATGCGGCGATCTGGCTCTCGGCGATCCGGGAGAGCACCGCGAGCCACCGATCCAAGTGATCGAAGCTCGGGGGGCTGATCCCGCGAGCGGTCAAGACTCGGTGTACGACTCGGCCGTGTCCCTGAGCCTCGAGGAGATCGGCGTGGACACGTTCGATCCGCATACCCCCGGCAGGCAGCGCGGCCAGCGCAGACACCTCATCCAATCTAGTCCTCAGGTAGTGGTGGCGCCGCTGGGCCGCGAATTCCTCGAAGCCGCGGTGGCGATGGCAGGGGAGGGTACAAGCGAAGCGACTTCTCAGCTCGATTTCCGACAGGATCGGCTCCAAGTCGCGATTCAGGAGCGTCGTCTTGAGGCGGGGCAGGTAGACACGGCGGTCGCGGCCGCCCCCGGAACCCTTCCGGGCGCGGGAACGACTCCGGTTGAGGGCCGCGAGGTCGAAGGATTCGGCCTCGCCCAGACCCGAATCGAACACCCCTGCACCGGTCGAGAGCGCCAGCAGACCGAACGCACCCAGGCGCCCCGCGATCACTCGCAACCCGAGATCCCGGGCCTCCTGGAGAAACCGACAGTACCGAACCAGCTTCTCCACCCCGTCTCGGGTCGGACGCAACCTCAGCGGTTGGACGTAGACGGCCTCGAAGGGGAGATCGGCGAGTGGCGAAAGCAGGCTCCGTGGCGACTTCAGTGATTTCCATCCCGGATACACCGCCGCGATAAGCGCCTTGGCGTCGACGTCGGTTCCGTTGCAGCGGACCGCCTCCCTATGGATGTCGCGATTCAGCTCGGCCCACCCGTCCTCGGTATCGGGCACCCACAATGAGGGAACGAAGTACGCAGCCGCTCCCAGGTCGCTCTGGAATGCCAGGGCGGTGCGGACCCAAGAGGCGACGTTCATCCCCGGGCGAAGAGGCCCCACGGGCGCGTAGGGAATCCGCAGGAGCGACTGGACTTCGTGGAACGTCGGCGCGACGAATCGGGGACCCTGGGGATCAATGACATACGGCGTACCGGATTCCCGAAGGCGATCGAGTATGGGCGGGTCGGTCGCAGCCAATGACGCCTCGATGATCGCACCGGGGAGATGGACACCCTGATCGAAGAGCGTGGGCCCAGCCAGTACTTCCTCGATGGCGCGGTGGTCGTACCCAGTCACCCGGGGCCAGTACTCGGGAGCCTCAGCTTCGTCATCTACCGTGACACTCATCTGCCATACTGTAGACGAAGCGCATGACAATGACAAGGGTGTGATTCTGCGCTAGGCTGGCCAAGGGAGGTGCTGCTGGATGCCGACGGGGCTCGCTGAACGGCTGGAGACTGCGATAGAGCGGACGGACCTGGATCAGGTCGCGGTGGCTCGCGTGGTCGGGTCCAGCCCCCGTACCGTGTCGCGGTGGCTCCGGGAGGACGTCCAACCTCGCAGGGAGGCGAGGGAACGACTCCTCGAGCTACTGGCCGTGCTCGAGCGACTCACCTCGGTGCTTCGCCCCGAGCCGGCCCACGACTGGCTCTTCACTCCGAACCCGCTGCTCTCCCACCACAAGCCTGCGGACCTGCTCCAGGAGGGCAGGTACCGGGAGGTCCTCGGGGCGATCGACGCGCTCGGTGAGGGCGTCTTCGTGTAACGGTGGCCTCCCTCGACCCGTCGCTCATCGAACGGGTCGATCATCGCCCCCGACACACCTTCGACGGCGACGCCTACCGGCACCTCGGCCCGGGCTACGACCTACTGAGCGGGGAGGGTGCTCGGATCCACGGGGGGAGGTGGAACCCGCCCGGGAGCTTCCCGGCCCTGTATCTCGGACTCAGTCCCGACGTCGTGGCCGCCGAGTTCTTCCGGCTGGCCGAGCGCTCCGCTCGACAGCCCCAGGACCTCCTCCCCCGCCGCCTGTGCCGGTACCGGGTGAGGCTTCAGGACGTTCTCGACCTGCGGGAGACCGAGACCCGGTCCGCGGTGGGGCTCACGGAGACGGACCTCCGCGCCGACGACGCCACCCTCTGTCGCTCCGTGGGAGAGGCCGCGCACCACGTGGGCTTCGAGGGATTGCTGGCTCCCTCGGCCACTCGGTTGGGTGATGTCCTCGTGGTCTTCCATGACCGCATGGGCGCGGACTCCTCCATCGAGCTCCTGGACCAGGAGATGTGGGAGTCACTCCCTCCCCGGCCGATCGCGTGATTCCCGCCGCCGGTACAGTGCCGCCGTGAGAGGACGCTGGCGGCCGGGCGATGCGATCGTGCTCCGCGAGATCTGGGAGGGGCGCGTGTGGGCGGCCCGGGTCCTCCGGGTGGTGCAGGACGATCCGGGGCAACGCTCCTTCTACGGCGGCGCCGGGTGGCCGTGGAAGGGCCCGGCCTCCTCCGGCGGCCGGCCGATCCGCTTGCCGGAGCCCGGCTGGCGGCTGGAGGACCGGACCTGGACGGGGGGCCGGATCCTGTCGTTCGCTTGGCCGGACGTGGCCCACGCCGTCCTGGCCTTCTGGGACGCCGGGTCCGACGCCTTCACCGGGTGGTACGTCAACCTCCAGGACCCGCTCCGACCAACCCCGGTCGGCTTCGACACGATGGACCACGTCCTCGACGTGCTCGTCGCGCCGGACGGCTCGTCGTGGAGCTTCAAGGACGAGGACGAGTTCGAGGACTGGCAGCGCCGCGGGTTGATCCCTGGCCACCGGGCGCCGGCGATCCGGGCGGAGGGCCAGCGGGCCGCCCGGCGGATCATCGAGCGCGAGCCCCCCTTCGACCGCGACTGGCCCAGCTGGCGGCCGGACCCGTCCTGGGAGGAGCCTCCCGCGTTCCCCCCCGGATGGGACGCCGTCCCGCCGGCCCCACCGGCCTGAGCCGGACCGGACGTGGGCCTCCGAGGGCGCGAGGTCAAAAGGCCGGAGGCCGGTCGGTGAAGAGCGTCCCCGGGAACGCCGCCGCGAAGGCCCGCTCCCCCCGCTCCTCCCCGGAGAGGCCGGCCGCGTCCGGCGCGGTCTCCCCCCGGGTCAGCCCGGCCAGCCAGGAGGAGATCTCCTCCAGAAAGAGGCCGTCCACCTCGATCGTGTCGGGGTTCTCGAAGACCCAGGACGGGCGGATCCTCTCGGCCACCGGCCCGCTCCCCCGGCTCCAGGTGTCCTCCAGGAGCTGCTGCAACACCTTGATCTTGATGGGGAAGCCCCCGGAGACCTCCGGGCTGGCGGTATGCCCGTGGTCGGCCGTGACGAGCATCGCCCACCGCCCCCGGCCGGCCACCTCGTCCAGGAACCTCACGAACCCCGGCAGGTGGGCGTCCTGGACCCGGATCGCGTCGGCCATCTCCACGCTCGACGCCGTGAACAGGTGCCCGATCTCGTCGATCAGCTTGAAGTTGAGGAACAGGAGGTCGGGCACGTCGTCCTGCCCGAACCCCTCCCGCTTCACGACCTCCTCGATCAGCCGGGCCTGGTAGGGGATCCGGGCCGGGGTGTCGAACCCGCCGCGGAGGTCCTCGAACCGATGCCCGCGCCACAGGCCGTCCACGGTGCCGTCCGCGGCGTCGGAGAAGCCCGCGTAGGCCTCGAGCGGCGGGAGGTCGCGCACGTAGCCGGGCGACACGAAGTACGGCGCGTGGACGCCCGGCAGGCCCCAGTCCTTCCCCTCCAGCCCCGTGTCCTCCGTGCTCTGGCGGAGCACCGCGACGTGGCGGGCCGACGGCGAGTACCGGGAGCCGTGGCCCATCATCCCGAGATGCCAGGCCAGGGTGGCCACCGTGCCGATCACCGGACGGTGGTCGAGGGCCTCGCTGTACACGTCGGCGAAGGTCGGCAGGAGGAGACCGTCGATCCCCGCGGACAGGGGGTCACGGACCTCGCCGTCGGGGCGCCGGACGAAGTTGTCCATCACTCCGTGCAGGCGGGGAAAGGCTCCCGTGCCCAGGGTGGCGTGCACCGGCGCGGTCGTGGAGGGCGACGAGCCCACGAAGGCCTCCTCGTACCAGGTCCCGTGGGGGATCATGGCCCGCAGGTTCGGCCACTCGTCGGGGTGCAGGTCGAGGACGTAGCGGCCTCCCGCGTCCCAGACCAGGACCACGACGAGGCTCGGGGCCCGGGACCCGGGCTCGAGGACCTCCTCCATCGGCTCGCCCTCCGGCGC
>JACQTL010000011.1 GCA_016210805.1 Actinomycetota bacterium
CCCCCGAGGAGGAGGCCGCCCCGGCCCCCGCTCCCCCGGTCGAGGAGGCCGCCCCGGCCGCGGTCGCCCCGGCCCCTCCGGTTGAGGAGGCCGCCGGGCCGCCCGACGAGGACCGGCCCCGCAGCCACATCCTCTCTCCCCTGGTCCGCCGCCTCGCCGAGGAGCACGGCATCGACCTCGGCCAGGTCACCGGGACCGGCACCGGGGGACGCATCACCAAGCAGGACATCATGGCCTTCGTCGAGCCCCGCGGAGCGGCTCCCGCGGCGCCGGCCGAGGCGCCGGCCAGGCCGGCGGCGCCCGCCGCTGCTGCCGGGCAGCGGGAAGAGGTCGTGCCGATGACCCACATCCGCAAGGCCATCGCCAAGCACATGACGGCGTCCCTCCAGGTCTCCGCCCGGGCCTGGAACATGGTCGAGGTGGACATGGAGAACGTGGTCAGGGTCCGCCAGGCGGCCAAGGACGCGTTCCGGGAAAGGGAGGGCATCCCCCTCACGTACACCCCCTTCGTGTCCCGGGCCGTCTGCGAGGCCCTGCTCGCGTTCCCCCAGGTGAACGGCGAGATCCGGGGCGAGGACATCGTGCTCAAGCACTACGTGAACCTGGGGATCGCCGTGTCCTACGACGAGGGCCTGATCGTCCCGGTGATAAAGGGCGCCGACGAGATGAACATCGTCGGCCTGGCCCGGGCCACAAGCGACCTGGCCGACCGGGCCCGGGCCAAGAAGCTCAAGCCCGACGAGGTCTCCGGCGGCTCCTTCACGATCACCAACCCGGGGCCGTTCGGCTCGATCCTGTCGGTCCCCATCATCAGCCAGCCCCAGACGGCGATCCTCGCCTTCGACGCGATCGAGAAGCGGGCGGTGGTGGTGAACGACGCGATCGCCATCCGCCACCGGGTGTACCTGTCCATGTCCTGGGACCACCGGGCCATCGACGGCGCGGAGGCGGCCAAGTTCCTGGCCCGCCTCAAGCAGAACCTCGAGACCTGGGACTTCGGTCCCGAGCTCGGGCTGCCCGCTCGGGCGGCCGAGGCCTAGGGCGTGGCCCGGGGGTCCGTGCGGCCCGGCCGGCTGCTCCTGCCCGAGGGGCCGGTTCCCTACGCGCTCGCCTACGCGGCGATGCACGACCTCGCCCGGCGGAGGGCCGCCGGTGAGATCCCGGATACCCTGATCCTCCTGGAGCACCCCCCCGTCTACACGCTGGGCCGCCGGTCGGATCCCGCCCACGTGGTGTGGACCCGGGGCCAGATCGAGGCCACCGGCGCGGAGGTCCACGAGGTCGACAGGGGGGGCAGCGTCACCTTCCACGGTCCGGGCCAGCTGGTCGGGTACCCGATCCTCGACCTGGGGCACCGGCCGGACGTCATGGCCCACCTCCGCCGCCTCGAGGAGATCGTGATCCGGGCGGCCGCCGACGTCGGCGTCCGGCTCGACCGGGACCCGGCGGCCACCGGCGTGTGGGCCGGGGACCGGAAGGTCTGCGCGATCGGCGTCCGGCTGAGCGGGGCCCGGGTCACCCTGCACGGCTTCGCCCTGAACTGCACGACCGACCTGGGGTGGTTCGACGCGATCGTGCCGTGCGGCCTGGCCGACCGCGGGGTGACCACCCTCTCCGAGCTGGCCGGCCGGGAGGTCACGGTCGCGGAGATGGCCCCCATCGTGGCCCGCCACGCGGCGGACGTCCTCGGGCTCGACCTGGAGATCGCCCACCACGCCGTGCTGGCACCCGTGGCCTGAGCTCAGGCCTCCGCGCCGAGGGCGAACAGCGGCACCGACTCCAGGGGACCGAGCACGGGGTGCGCGGCCAGGCGCCTCGCCCACTCCACGTCGCGGAGCCGCTCGATCGTGACCCTCCGCCACCCCGCGGCCCGGACCGCCTCGAGGAGCGGGCCCGGGGAGGACGCCCCGGCCAGGGGCAGCCGCTCGAGGACCTCCCGGTCGTAGCTCCCGTGGTGGTCCGGCGGGACCCCCAGCGCCCTGCGGACCGCCCCGGCGGCCAGGTCCCTGGCCCGACCGGGCGCGTCCCTCCGGTGGAGGCCCTCGAGCAACAGGAGCCGGCCCCCATCCCGGACCACGGCCCGCCAGGCGGCCAGCGTGGCCCGGGGGTCAGGGTTCGTCCACAGCATGTTCCGCTCGACGACGGCGTCGAAGGGGCCGGGGGGAGGCTCGTCGGCCCTTCCCACCCGGAATTCCATCTCGAACCCCCGACCCTTGGCCCTGGCCCGGTCGAGCATCGCCGGCGAGAGGTCGAGGGCGGTCACCTGGTGTCCCAGCTCGGCCAGGAGGAGGCTGACCGCTCCGGTCCCGGCGCCCGCGTCCAGGACGGCCAGCCCCTCACCGGGGAGATGCCGCCGGAGGACCGCCCGCCAGGCGGCCGCCTCCACCGGATCGGACAGCGCGTGCGCCGGGCTCCGGTCGTACGTCGCCGCGTCGCGGTCCCAGAAGTCCCGGATCCGGTCGTGGACGCCCATGGCCATCCAGCTTATGCCCGTCGGTGCCGATCGGGTCCGTCAGAACAGGGCGTTGGCCAGCCGGGGCCGGTACTCGCGGGTGATCGGGTCTTCGTCGCCGAGCACGGCGAAGACGTCCAGGACCGACTGCCGGGCCTCGGCCCGGTGCTGTTCCTCCTCGCGGACCGCGGCGATCAGCTCGTCGAGGGCCTCCCGCCACCTCCCCTGCGCGGCGGCCAGGCGGCCCCGGGCCACCGGCCCGTCGCCGGCGGCATCGCGCCAACCGTCCACGCGGATCACGGCCAGGAGCCGCTCCGCCTCGGGGTCGGGCAGCAGGGCCGAGGCGAGCTCGCGGGCCTCGTCCGCCGCTCCCCGGCGAAGAAGGACCCTGGCCAGGCCCAGCCGGGCCGCCCTGTTGTCGGGCTCCTGGTCGACGGCCTCCCGGTACAGGCGCTCGGCCTCCTCCCCCCGACCCTCCCGCTCGGCGGCCAGGGCCTCGGCGGCCTCCCGGTCGGCCTCCGTGGGGAGGAGCCGGTCGAGCCACTGCCGGACGGCCGGCTCCGGCATGGCTCCCATGAAGCTGTCCACGGGCCGCCCCTCTACGAACGCGATCACGGTCGGGATGCTCCTGATCCCGAACTGCGCGGCCGTCGTCTGGTTCGCGTCGACGTCCAGCTTGGCCAGGAGGAACTCCCCGCCCTTCTCGTCGGCGAGCCGCTCCAGGATCGGCCCCAGCTGCCGGCAGGGCGCGCACCATCCCGCCCAGAAGTCCACGACCACCGGGCGCTCCCTCGACCCCTCGATCACCGTCCGCTCGAAGTCCCGGTCGGTGACCTCGACGACCCTGCCCGTCGCCTCGTGCTCCATCGCCATCACCTCAACTATCTCGCGCCCGTCGGGGCATCGACCACCCTCACTCCGGAACTCGGATCTCCAGGAAAGCCTTCCCTAACGCGGGGCCGCCGGGTAGCCTGGGCCGGTTTCTGTCCCGATGAACCCGAAGGAGGCATCCCCCTTGAACCGCATCCGGAGGCTGCGCCTGCTCGCCCTGGCCACCGCCGCCGTGCTCCCCGCGCTCCTGTCCGCGCCGTCCGGCTCGGCGGCCGGCGGCAAGACCTGCTTCGGCGAGCCCGCCACGCTCGTGGACGGCTCCTACAGCAGCTACATCGTGGGAACACCCGGCAAGGACGTGGTGTTCCTGGGCGGTGGCGACGACAGCTACCAGGGCCGAGGCGGCCCGGACCTGATCTGCGGCGGGGCCGGGAACGACGTGCTGAACGGCGAGAAGGGTGCGGACAAGATCGCCGGTGGCAAGGGGAACGACACCCTCATCGGCGGCGACGGCCAGGACGTGCTGAACGGCGGGCCGGGCACCGACAAGTGCTTCGTCGACGCCACCACCACGGCGTCCGGCTGCGAGACCTAGCCCAGCAGGCGCTCGAACGCCGCCCGCAGGCGGGCCGTCACGAGGACGGCCTCGGTCCGGCGACGGACGGGGTCCTCCACTCGCTCGACCTCGATCGGGGGGTCGAAGACCACGGCCACGGGCACCCGCTTCGGCACCTTCGCCCCGGGCGGGGTGGCCCGCTCCGTCCCCCGCATGGCCATGGGCACGAGGGGGGCGCCGGTCCGCAGGGCGAGCCACGCGGCCCCGTTCAGGAAGGGGAGGAGCTGGCCGGGGCTCCGGGTCCCCTCCGGGTAGATGCCCAGGACGCCTCCGGCCGAGAGGATGGCGAGGGACGCGCGCACGGCGCCGAGATCGAAGGCCTCCCGGTCCACCCGGAACCCCCCCAGCCGGCGGAGGAGCGGTCCCCCCACCCGGCTGCGGAACAGCTCCTGCTTGGCCATGAACGTGACCGGCCGGGGGCTCGCGATCACGGCCAGCGGGATGTCCAGCCAGCTCTCGTGGTTCATGCAGAGGATCACCGGTCCCTCGGCCGGCATGAGCTCGGGATGCTCGACCGCCAGCCCGAACCACCGGCGGAAGACCGGGCGGGCCACCAGCCGCACGGGCCGCTGGAGCCGTCCGACCCCCGGAGGGAGCTGCGTGAGCGGAGCCACCAGGTCGGCCCTGGCCTCGGTGGACCGGCCCGGTCCCGGTCCCGCGTACCGGCGGACCAGCTCCACGAGGTCCGAGGCGGTGGCCAGGTCCCGGACCGGGTCGTCGGGGAGGGATACGCCCAGCCGCTCCTCCACCCCCGCGGCGAGCTCCGCATAGGCCAGGGAGTCGAAGCCGACCTCGGACAGGTCCGTGCCGGGACCGACCCGGCGCGAGGACCCGTCCCCCAGGACCTCGCCCAGCAGCTCCAGCACCGCCCCCTCGACCTCCACGACCGAGTAGCGTACCGGGGCCCACGGCCCGCCGGGGAGCCCGGCGGCCGGCCGGATGGCCGGTGTTAGACTCGCGGCACCAGCGGACAGGCCCGGCCGTCCGACTGCGGGGAAGCCTGGAACGCGATCGGCCGAGGGGGACTCCCCCGCCGGAGGAGGCGTCGGTGGCGACACGGACCAGTGACTCCAGCACCGGCAGCGGGCACTCGGAGCTGGGTCTCTCCGACGACGACCTGCTGCGGATGTACCGGACGATGGTGATGGCCCGGCTCTGTGACGAGGCCCAGTTCCGCCTGAACCGCCAGGGCCGGGCGCCCTTCGTCGTGCCGGTGTCCGGGCACGAGGGGTGCCAGGTCGGCACGGCCTGGGCCCTGGAGAGGGGGAGGGACGTCTTCCTCCCCTACTACCGTGACCTCGCGGTATGCCTGGTGGCCGGGATGACCCCCCGGGACGTCTTCCTCGGGGTGTTCGGGAAGGCCGACGACCCGTCGAGCGGGGGCCGGCAGATGCCCGCGCACTGGGGGAGCCGGCGGCTGAACATCATCACGGGCTCCTCGCCGATCGCCACGCAGATCCCTCACGCCTCCGGCGTGGCCTACGCGATGAAGTACAGGGGCGAGGACGCCGTGGCCGTCTCGTGGTTCGGCGACGGCGCCACCAGCGAGGGCGACTGGCACGAGGGCCTGAACTTCTCGGGGATCCACAAGCTGCCGGTGGTCTGGGTGTGCGAGAACAACCTCTACGCGATCTCGGTGCCGCTCTCGAAGCAGATGGCGGTGAAGGACGTGGCCGACCGGGCCGAAGCCTACGGGTTCCCGGGCGAGGTCGTGGACGGCAGCGACGTGCTGGCCTGCTACGACGCCATGCGGCGGGCCGTGGACCGGGCCAGGAGCGGCGAGGGGCCCACCCTGATCGAGGCCAAGACGTACCGCTTCCACCCCCACACCTCCGACGACGACGACCGGACCTACCGGACCCGGGAGGAGGTCGAGGAGCACCGGGCCAGGGACCCGCTGGTGGTCTTCGCCGCCTACCTGAAGGAGCAGGGCCTGCTGGACGACGAGGGCGTCGAGTCGATCAGGGCCGAGACCAAGGATCGGGTGGACCAGGAGGTGGAGGCGGCCTGGAACGCCGCCGACCCGGAGCCCGAGACGGCTCTCCGCCACGTCTTCGCGGAGGCGGAGTGATGGCCGAGAAGAACGTCGTCCAGACGATCCACGACACGCTGTGGGAGGAGATGAAAGCCGACGACCGCGTGGTCGTCCTGGGCGAGGACGTCGGCGCGAGGGGAGGGGTGTTCCGGGCCACGGCCGACTTCCTCCAAGAGTTCGGCGAGATGCGGGTGATCGACACGCCCCTGGCCGAGTCCTCGATCGTGGGGGTGGCCATCGGGATGTCGCTCCACGGGCTGCTCCCGGTGGCCGAGATACAGTTCGCGGACTTCATCCACCCGGCCTACGACCAGATCGTCTCCGAGGCGGCCAGGATCAGGTACCGGTCGAACGGCGACTTCGGATGCCCCATCGTGATCCGGGCCCCATACGGCGGGGGGGTCCACGGGGCCCTGTACCACTCGCAGTCCATCGAGGCGACGTACGGCCACGTCCCGGGCCTGAAGGTGGTGGTACCGTCCACCCCCCACGACGCGAAGGGGTTGCTCAGGGCGGCGATCCGGGACCCCGACCCCGTGCTGTTCCTCGAGCACAAGAAGACCTACCGGCTGATCAAGGGCGAGGTCCCCGACGAGCCCTACGAGATCCCCATCGGGGTGGCCGAGGTGAAGCGCACCGGGGAGGACCTCACCGTGATCTCCTACGGCCTCATGCTCCACCACTGCATGGAGGCGGCCGGCCGGCTCCAGGAGGAGGAGGGGATGTCCGCCGAGGTCGTCGACGTGCGCACGATCGCCCCCCTGGACCGGGGGACGATACTCGACTCGGTCCGCAAGACGGCGAAGGCCATGGTCGTCTACGAGGACAACCGGACCTACGGCGCCGGGGCGGAGATCGCCGCCACGATCGCCGAGGAGCTGATGTTCGACCTGGACGGCCCGATCGTGCGCCTGGCCGGGCCCGACATCCCGGCGATGCCCTTCTCCGGGCCCCTGGAGCACCGATTCATGCTCGACGCGGAGAAGATCTACGAGCGGATGGCCGAGCTGGCCCGGTTCTGACACCCGCCGGAGCACCGGCGGGCCCGACGATACACTGGCGGGGATGCCCACCAGGGACCACAACCCCCGCGGGAGGCGGCTCCACCTTCCGATCGTCTCCACGAACGGGCGGACCCACGCGTCCCCCGAGGCCGACACCCACGTGGCCCATTCGGTGGGGTGCGCCCAGGAGGCCCGGCCGGCGGCCAGGCGGCCCGAGTGGCTGCGGGTCAAGGCCCGGACCGGTCCGAACTACTCCGAGCTGAAGGGCATCATGCGGACCCTCGACCTCCACACGGTCTGCGAGGAGGCCGCATGCCCCAACATCTACGAGTGCTGGGAGGAGCGGGAGGCCACCTTCCTGATCCTCGGGGACCGGTGCACCCGCCGGTGCGGGTTCTGCGACGTGATGACCGCGAAGCCCTTCCCGGTCGACGAGGACGAGCCGGCCCGCATCGCGGAGGCGGTGCGGGCGACGGGGCTCCGCTACGTCGTGCTCACCGGCGTGGCCCGGGACGACCTCCCCGACGGCGGGGCCCGGATCTGGGCGGCGGCGATCCGGGCCGTGCGGGAGGCCGTGCCGGGGTGCGGCGTGGAGGTCCTCCCCACCGACTTCAGGGGCGGTGAGGACGACATCGCCACGGTGATCGATGCCCAGCCGGACGTCTTCGCCCACAACCTGGAGACCGTTCGCCGCCTCCATCCTCGGATCCGGCCGGCGTTCGGCTACGACCGCTCGCTGGAGGTGCTCCGAATCGCCAACCGCCTGCGCCCCGGCCAGGTCACGAAGTCCAACCTCATCCTCGGGATGGGCGAGCGGCCGGAGGAGGTGACCGGGGCGATGCGCGACCTGGCGGACGCCCGGTGCGACATCCTCACCATGGGCCAGTACCTGCAGCCCTCGCGGTTCCACCTGCCGGTGGACCGGTGGGTGACCCCCGACGAGTTCGCGGAGCACGGGCGGGCCGGCCGGGCCATGGGCATCGCCCACGTGGAGGCCGGTCCCCTGGTCCGGAGCTCCTACCACGCGGGGAAGCAGCTGGAGCGGGCCGTGGCCGCCGGGCGGACCTAGCCGCCCAGCAGCTCCTGGATCGCGCCCTCCAGCCCCTCCTCGTTCACAGCGCCCAGCCACCGCAGGCGCATCTCCCCCGTGCGGTCCACGACGATCGTGGCCGGGACCCCGGGGATCCCGAAACGCGCCCCCGTGATGCTCCCGTCGGGGTCCTCGATCGAGGGATACGTGACGCCGAACTCGCGGATGTGGGCCCGCGCCGCGGCGGCGTCGTCCCGGTAGTCGATCCCCAGGAACACCACCCCGTCGTCGGCGTACTCCTCGTGCAGCCGCTGGAGGAAGGGCTGCTCGATCCGGCAGGGCGCGCACCAGGCCGCCCAGAAGTTCAGGACGACGATCTCCCCCCGGTAGTCCGCCGGGCCGATCCGCCCGCCGTCCAGCGTCTCGCCGGCCAGCGCGGGCATCGGGCCGGAGAGCTCCCCCTGCCCCAGGGCCGGCGGACGCTCCGACCCGAGCGCCGCCCAGGCTCCCAGTCCCAGGACGGCGGCGGCGAGAACGGCGGCCACTACGCGCACGCCGGCCACGCTACCAGGGGTACGGAGGAGCCGGCCTGTAAGCCGGATCCTGTGCGGCGACCCGAAGGCCGCCCGGCGACCATCTCTCTGAGCGGCCGCGAACCTACCCGCGCCCGCTCCGGGGCCTGAGCCCTCGTGCGGCCTACCCGGGAGCTCGGGCGGGCCACCCTCGAACGCTCCCTGCTCGGCCTTGCTCCGGGTGGGGTTTGCCGAGCCGGACCGATCACCCGGTCCGCTGGTGAGCTCTTAACTCACCGTTTCACCCTTACCGCCGGGATCGCGCACGGAGGCGGTCTGCTCTCTGTGGCACTTTACTCGGGTCGCCCCGCCTGGTCGTTACCCAGCACAATGC
>JACQTL010000365.1 GCA_016210805.1 Actinomycetota bacterium
CGCCCCGACCACGACCCCGACGGCCACGTCGCCGCCCCGCATGGGCCCCTCCACGACCCTGGGCAGGGCCGGGATCAGCATGCCGTCCGCGGTGAAGTAGGCCAGGGAGGCCAGGCTCACGGTGACGAAGGCCGGGGTGAACAGGCTGGGCCGCGCCACCGCGGGAAGCTCCCTCTGCCGGGCCACGAACCGGATCATCCTCGCCTCCTCGCTCCTGGACCCGGCGAGCATCTTCCGGGGGGCGGCGGTGGCGCATCGGTAGACCTACCCATCTACGATGCTCCTTCCGGAACGAGGAGGGTGTGGCGTGGGGGACGTCCGGCTGGCCGAGATCCTGGCCGCCCTGTCGGTGACCACCGACCTGGGGTCGGGCCAGGAGCCGGAGAAGGCCGTGAGGGCCTGCCTGGTGGCCACGGCCCTGGCCGGGGAGCTCGGCGCGTCGGAGCGGGAGGCCTCCGACGTCTACTACACGGCCCTCCTTCGCCACCTGGGCTGCACGGCCACCTCCCACGAGGAGACCTGGTACTTCGGCGACGACCTGGGCTCGCGCCCGGCCGGGGAGCGGGCCGACTTCGGGAAGCCCAGGGAGGCCTTCGCCCTCCTCCTTTCGACCGGCAAGGGAGCCGGCCCGGCCCGGCTCCGCTACATGGCCCGGGCGGCCCGGCTGGGGAAGAAGGTCGACACGATCGTCCTCGGAGCCCTGTGCGAGGTCGGCGCCCGCCTGGCGGAGCGCCTGGGGCTCGGCCCGGGGGTCCGCGACGGCCTCTTCCAGGTCTTCGAGCGGTGGGACGGGCGGGGCGCGCCCCAGCGCCTGGCCGGGGAGGACGTGGGCCTCCCGGCCCGGCTCGCCGAGATCGGCCACCCGGCCGTGATCTTCGACAGGGCCGGGGGGCCGGAGGCCGCCGTGGAGATGGTCCGCCGGCGGGCCGGCGGGTGGTTCGACCCCCGGGCCGCCGAGGCGTTCGGGCGGATCGGCCCCTCGGTCCTGGCCGTCCTGGCCGGGCTCGAGCGGTGGGCGGCTGTGCTGGGTGCCGAGCCCGAGCCCCGCCGGACGATCCCGCCGGACGGGCTGGACCGGCTGGCCGAGGCGTTCGCCGACTTCGTCGACCTCAAGACGCCCTTCACCCTCGGGCACTCCAGCGAGGTGGCCGCCCTGGCCGGCCGGGCGGGCGGCGCGCTGGGGCTCGGAGAGGGGGCGGTGGCCGACCTCCGCCGGGCCGCCCTCCTGCACGACCTGGGCCGGGTGGGCGTCTCGAGCGCGATCTGGGAGAAGCCGGGCCCCCTCACGACGTCCGAGCGGGAGCTGGTCCGCCTCCACCCGTACCACACCGAGCGGATCCTGGCCCGGTCACCGGCCCTTCAGCCCCTGGCCCGCCAGGCCGGGATGCACCACGAGCGACAGGACGGCTCCGGGTACCACCGCGGGTCCTCCGGGAGCGAGATCCCGACCGCCGCGCGGATCCTGGCCGCCGCCGACTTTTTCCAGTCGATGACCCAGGACCGCCCCCACCGCCCGGCCCGATCGGTCGGGGAGGCCTCGGAGGCCCTGGCCGCCGAGGCCGCCGAGGGCCGGCTGGACCAGGAATGCGTCCGGGCCGTGCTGGAGGCCGCGGGCGAGCGATCGACGCGCGTCCGGACGGCCTGGCCGGCCGGACTGTCCGACCGGGAGGTGGACGTGCTCCGCCTGCTGGCCCGGGGCCTGTCCAACCGGGAGATCGGGCGGGGCCTGTTCATCTCGCCGCGGACGGCGGAGCACCACGTCCAGCACCTCTACGCGAAGATCGGCGCCTCCACGCGAGCGGCCGCCGCGCTGTTCGCGATGGAGCACGGGCTGGTCAGGGACTGACCCCGGACCGGCCCGGGCTCACTCGGTGAGCTTGCGGATCGCCTCGTCGTTGAGGCGGGTCGTCCCCTGCGAGAGGCGGAGGCCGACCATGCCGATCGGGCCCGGGATCCAGTCGCCGTCCCGGAGGAGCTGGACGGAGAGGTGGCCATCGTCGGACTGGTTGACGCGCCAGACGGTGCCGCGCTCGGAGCGGTAGACGCCGGATACGTCGACGTCCACGGCTAACGCTCGGTGGAGAAGCCACTGGTGGACCGAGACTTGGCCTTCTTGGCCTTGCGCTTCTCCTTGAGGGACTGCTGGGCCGCCTTCTTGCTGCCCTTGCCCCCGCCCTTGTCCTTCGTGCCCATGGGCACCTCCTCCGACCGGGTCGACGGGAAGCGAGAACGGGGGCACCGGTCGTCCCCCTTCAGGCTCGGCGGGCTCGATACGCGCACCGCCACCTACCAGGGTACTACCTCGGGGCACCCGGGCGCCCGCCCGGATCGTCGCGGGTCGTCGGGGCCCGGGGCGTGTACACTCCGATTCGAGGGTTCCGCCGAGGTTGCGGCTTCGGTTCCACCGTAGGTTCGATCACGCGCAGTTCCCTCACCGGCGAGAGCCGGAGGCCGTCGGGCAGCATCGAGGCCCGCACCGGCCGAGGAAGGAGGGAACGCCAGTGACCACCGGAACCGTCAAGTGGTTCAGCCCCGAGAAGGGGTTCGGATTCATCACCCAGGAGGGGGGGCCCGACGTCTTCGTGCACTTCAGTGCAGTGCAGGGCGAGGGGTACCGCAATCTGGAGGAGAACCAGACCGTCGAGTTCGACGTGGTGCAGGGCCCCAAGGGGCCCCAGGCCGCGAACGTCAGGCCCGTGGCCTGACCCGAACCTCGAGCTCTGAGGGAGGCCCGCCGCGCCCGCGGCGGGCCTCCTCCGTCTCCGGGGCCCTCAGGCGGTCCCGGCCGAACCCTGATCGGCCGTGGCGGTGACCCGCATCCCGAGCTTGTAGACGAGCACGCCTCCCAGCCACTGCCCGACCAGGAGGATCCCCACCCCCACCAGGTCGAGGACGATCCACAGGACCTCGGCCTCCGCGAGGTGCCGGTCGCTCCACCGCACGATCAGGTTCACCAGGAAGACGGCGAACGTCGTGAGCTGGAGGAGCATGTGACGGGTCGCCGTCCGGCGGCGCTTCGACCCCGGGGTCATGGTCGCCCAGTCGGTCAGTCCGGTGATCACCGCGAACAGCGAGCCGGCGAAGGCGCCCAGGATGGCCCACGTGCCGAACAGTGGCGCGAAGGGGAAGTCCCAGATCTTCGACATGACGTCGAACACCAGGCAGGCGATGTAGAAGGCCACCGGGAAGTGCACGAACATCGGGTGGCTGGGGTGCCCGAGGGGATATCCCTGGACTATCTCCTTGAACGTCCAGCGGCGCCGTTCTCCTTCCGGGGTGCGGTAGCTCAACAGGCCCATCGGGGTCCCTCCTCCCCTCGGGCGGCCGGACCGCGGCCGCTTCACGACCTCGGGTCGAATCTATAGCGCCGGGGCGCGGGGTTCCAGACCCCGCC
>JACQTL010000371.1 GCA_016210805.1 Actinomycetota bacterium
ACCCGGGGGCCGGCCACGGCGGCCTTCCGGAGCGCGTAGGCGGCCGCCGGGATCTGCGCGTACAGGGCCACCCGGGCCAGGAACGAGGCGGCCACGTAGGGCCCGCCGTCGCCCGACCCCACCACCCGCACCGCGATCACGTCGGCGAACTGCACCGCCCCCAGGAACAGCAGCCCCACGATCGAGGCCCACACCTCCGGGGCCAGCTTCCCGGGCTCCCCGCCACGCGCCCCGGGCAGGAGGAGGTAGCTGAGCCCGACCGCCGCCGAGATGCCCAGGGCCAGCCCGGCCGCGGCGCCGGAGACACCCCACCCGACCGTCACCAGGACCAGGACGAAGCCGATCCGGGCAAGCCCCTCGAACATGATCGATCCGCCGACCGCGCCGAGCCTGCCCAGGCCCGTGAGCAGGCCCCGGTTCCACGCGTTCAGCAGCCACATCATCATGGCCACGGCGAACCAGGCCAGGGCGCTGGCGCCGACGGGCACCGGGAGGAGCGCCAGGGCGGCGGCGGCCAGGGATCCGATCAGCAGGTAGCGGGGCCACCGGGGCCGGGGGACCCGTCCCTCCCGGGCCGCGGCCATCGCCGCCCCCCCGAAGAGCGCGGTCACGGGCCCGCCCAGGGCGAGCAGCGCGGCCAGGAGGGCTCCGAAGGTGGCGAAGTCGCGGGAGCCCAGCCGCCGGCCCAGGAACGCGTTGAACAGGTACGCGAGCAGCGCGGTGACCGCCAGCGCGGCACCGTAGACGACGGCTCCCCTGAACTCCCGGTCTCGCGACTCCGTCGCGGAGACCGGCCGCTCTCCCCCTGGGCGGCGGCGCACGGACCCCTCTCCCCGGTCTTTTGGACGGCACATCATGTCCCCACCGATCCCGGCGATACAAGGCGCCACGGACATCGCGGGCCCGGGATACGCTCGCCCGCGTGGAGGCTCCCTCCTGGATCGACCGGCCCCGGACGTGGCTCGCGGCCCGCCCGTGGGGCCGGGTGATGGGGGCGGTCCCCTGGGAGATCGTGGTGGCCGGCGGAGCGCTGGCCTGGGGTGGTGTCCGGGTGGTCGGCGCCCTGCGGTCCGGTCCGTACCTGGAGCCCGGCCGCGGCGGGACGACGTACGTGGACGCGCCGTGGCTCCTCCCCCTGTTCGTGCCCTACGCCCTGGCCCTCCTGGCCAGGCCGGCGTCCGCCCTCCGCCGGGTCGGGCCACTCGTCGCGGTCGTCGTGGGCCTGCACGTGGCCCTGGCCGTGGTGCCCCCCTCCGGGTCCCAGGACCTGTTCCAGTACCTCCAGTACGGACAGATGCAGGCGTTCCACGGGGCGAACCCGTACGTCGTGGCCCCCGGGTCCATCGAGACGCCGGCCGCCGCGTTCATCACCTGGCGCGACCAGACGAGCGTGTACGGGCCGGCCTGGACCCTCGCCACCACGGGGACGGTGTGGCTGTCGGGAGCGAGGGTGGACCTCCTGCCGGCATTCGCGTCCGTGAAGGCCCTCGCGCTCGGGCTGGACCTCGCCGTGCTGTGGTCCCTGCTGGCGATCGGCCGAGGCGACGGCACCGGGCGGTTCGCCGTGACGGCCTGGGGCCTGAACCCGCTGGTCCTCCTGGCCGTCCCCGTGGAGGCCCACGCCGACGTGGCGGTGGCGGCCGCCTTCGTGGGCGCGGTCCTCGCCCGCCGGCGGGGCCGGAGCAGGGTGGCCACCGCGCTCCTGGCCCTCGGTGCCCTGGTCAAGGCGTACGCGGTGGTCGGGCTGGCCCTCCACCTCGCCCTCGTCCTCCGGGAGCGGGGCCCGCGGACGGCCGCCGCCCACGCCGCCGGCTCCGCCGGGCTGGCCGCGGCGCTGTTCGCCCCGTACTGGCAGGGCCTCGACACGTTCGGTGGAGCGGCCGAGGTGGCCGGGAGGTTCGGGGGCACTTCGCTTTCCGGCGCGGCCTTCCGGCTGCTGTCCGGCGCCGGGCCGGGCCCGTCGCCCGAGCCCGGGCCGCTCGGCGCGGCCATCCTGGTCGCCGGCGCCGCCTTCGTCGCCGGGGTCCTCCTGGTCCAGGCCGCCCGGGTCCGGGACCAGCCGGCCCTGTGGCACGGAGTGGCCCTGGCGTTCGCCGCCTACCTCCTGGCCAGCCCCTGGTCGTTCCACTGGCACGCCCTGCCGCTGATCGCCCTGGCCTGCGCCCTCCCCGGCGACCGCGCCGCGCCGGCCTCGCTCACGGCGAGCGGGACGCTCCTGATCGCCTTCCGGCTCCCGGCCTACCGGCTCGGCCTGGCGATCCAGGCCCTGGCCAGGTACGGGGTCCCGTTCGCGGCCTACGCTGGCGCCGGCCGGGTCTCGCCGGGATCGTCCCCCGCGGTCACGACGGCGGGAGGGACCGGAGCCAGTTGAGCTTCTTGATCAGGGCGTTCAGCAGGCCGGCCCGTCCCGGGTCGCCAGCGACGTTCGACAGCTCGTACGGGTCCTGCCACAGGTCGTACAGCTCCCGTGCTCCGGTCCCGTACAGGACGAGCTTGTACCGCGCGGTGACGAGCCCCCAGTACCCGGGCGGCTGGCGCTGGCCGAACACGAGGCCACCTCCCGGGCACACGGATGCCAGGCCCAGACAGTGCTCCAGGAGGAAGGCCCGGCGAACCCGGCCGGACGTGCCGTTCAACAGGGGAACCAGGGACTTGCCGTCCACGGCCAGCGACACCGCGGCCAGGTCGGCGATCGTGGCCGCGACGTCGACGTTGCCGACCAGGGCCCGAGAGACCGTCCCGCCGCCCGTGAGCCTGGGGTAGCGGACCACGAACGGCACGCGGACCGACTCCTCGTACGGCACCCCCTTGTCCCACCGGCGGTGCTCGCCGTACATCCAGCCGTTGTCCGAGAGGTAGAAGACGATCGTGTCGTCGGCCCGGTCCCCCAGGCCGTCCAGGAGCCGGGATATCGAGTCGTCCAGCGCCCGGACGGACCTGGACATCGCGGCGTACCAGCCGTCGATGGCCGCCCTCTCTCCCACGGTCAGCGGGCCCCGGCGCATGTACTTGGGCTTCCCGCTTCCCTTCATGGGCTCGTTGTAGGAGGGAGGCCGGAACGGAGTCACGGGCATCGAGGCGTACCGGTCGTCGTCGGCGGGAAGATGGGGGCTCGTCGGGCTGAACAGGACGAAGAAGGGCGTGCCCGGCGGGGTGTTCGAGATGAACGACCGGACCCGCGTGGCCAGGAGATCCGTCGCGTACCCCGTGAACCGCTTCCAGGTCCCGTCCACGTTGAGGAGGGGATCGATCAGGGAGTAGTCGGACCGGCCCTCCCCCGAGCACACCCACCGGTCGAACTCGGGGAGCGGGGTGCACGGGTGGCTGTTCAGGTACTTGCCGGCGAGCATGGTCCGGTACCCCGCGTCGTCCAGGGCCCGGACGATGGTCTTCCTCGTGAGGACCGTCTCGTTGAAGAACACCCGGTTGTGGTGGGCCCACTGCCCGGTGAGGAGCTGAGCCCTGGAGGGGCAGCAGATCGGGGTGTTCACGTAGCCCCGCCGGAACAGGATCCCCCGGTCGACCAGCTCGGAGAACACCGCGGGCATGAGCGTCCTGTCGAACGTGGACCAGGCCTGGTCGTCGGTGAGGACCACGACGATGTTGGGGCGCGACGCGGCCGCGCCGGCCGGCGTGGCCAGGGGCACGAACGTGAGGGCCACGGCGAGCCCCGACGCGAGGCTCGCGGTGCGCCGGAACGACCGCCCCCTTCGACGCCGGCCCAACACGATCCCGGCCACTGAACCACAGGGGCCCCGCCGCATCCAGGGGATCGGGGGAAACGCCCCACCCGAGCCGCCGGAGCTAGACTCGCCCACCATGCGCATCCGCGAGCTCCAGGAGACCCTCCGACTCACGTACCTCGAGCGCGACACGGCCAGGGGGAAGGACGGCACGTTCCGGTGGCTGGTCGAGGAGATCGGCGAGCTGGCCAGGGCCCTGCGCACGGGGGACGAGGCCAACCTCGTCCACGAGGTGGGCGACGCCCTGGCCTGGCTCGTTTCCGTGGCCAACCTCGCCGGCGTGGACCTCGAGCAGGCCGCCGCCCGCTACGCCTCGGGCTGCCCGAAGTGCGGCCGCTCCCCCTGCGCCTGCCCGATGCGCTGACGGCGACGGCCTATCGGCCGAAGAGGCGCTCGGCGATCTGGACGGCGTTGAGGGCCGCGCCCTTGCGGAGGTTGTCGCCTGAGGCGAACAGGAGGAGGGCGTCATCGCGGCCGGACGCCCGCCTGATCCGTCCGACCAGCACGTCGTCGATCCCCGCCGCGTCAAGCGGAGTGGGGTAGACGTCCCTCTCGGGATCGTCCACCACGCGAACGCCCGGCGCGGCCCCCAGCACCTCCCGGGCTTCATCCGGCGAGATCGGCCGCTCGAACGCCGCGAACACGGCCACGGAGTGCCCGGCCACCACGGGGACCCGAACCACGGTGGCCTGGACCTCGAGCTCGGGGGCCCGGAGGATCTTCCTCGACTCCCTGAGCAGCTTGCGCTCCTCCCCGGTCCAGTCCTCCTCGTCCATGCCCCCCTGGAGGGCCAGCACGTTGTAGGCGATCGTCCGGCGGAACACGTCGCCGACCGGAAGGGCGTCCGGCTCGGGGCGCAGCAGGTCCTCCTCGGTCCCGTGGAGCTTGCCGACCTGCTCCGCGAGCTCGGCGATGGCCCGCCGCCCGGCGCCGGACACGGACTGGTACGACGAGATCACGATCTGGCGGAGGCCGGCGGCCCGGTGCAGGGGACCCACGGCCATGAGGGCGGTGATGGCCGTGCAGTTGGGCACCGCCACGATCCTTGGCGGGGGATCCGCCTCCAGCTCCTCGCCGTTCAGCTCGGGGATGACCAGGGGGACGTCGGGCTCCTGGCGGAAGGCCGACGAGTTGTCAACGCACACCGTCCCCCCGGCCGCGGCGCCGGGGACGAAGGCCCGGGACACGGCGGCCCCCGCCGAGAAGAAGGCCAGGTCCACGCCGCCGAGCGCCTCGGCGGACAGCTCCCCGACCGTGACGTCGCGGCCCCCGAACGGGACCCTGGTGCCCGCCGAGCGCGCCGAGGCCAGCGGCACGAGCTCGCCGAGGGGGAAGTCGCGTTCCTCGAGGATCCGGGACATCTCGCGGCCGACCGCCCCCGTGGCCCCCACGACGGCGACCCTGGGACCGCCCACTACCGGAACCTCCATGAGCGGAGGATCGAGTCGAAGGCCACCACGTGGGCCCGGGGGGCGGGGACCGCGTCGGTCAGGCTGATGACCCAGCCCAGCCGCCGCCCGTCACGGTCCCCCACCGTGACCACCTGGCGCATCACGAACCGCTGGCCGAGCTCGGAGACGGCGCTCACGTCCCAGAACACCGCCTCCCGGCCGTCGAGGGTGAGGTCCATAGCCGGGCCGACGACGAGCCCCGAGATCGAGCTCTGGTCGCGAACCGCGTCGACGTAGGCGGCCAGGGTGGCCGCGTCGGCGAGGTCCACGGCCACGATGATCACGGTGGCCGCCTCGGTGGGGGAGGAGATCTCGTCCACCGCGGTGGTGCCGATCGAGGCCGGGCCGGCCTGCCAGCTCGGGGGTACGGACAGGCAGTACCCGAAGCGGTCGGACGCGAAGTTCGCGCCATCGCAGGGGTCGGGACGGAGGCCGGCCAGGTACCAGCCGGTGCCCCCCACCAGGAGCACCGCGGCCACCATGAGCGCGAGGCCCCGCCGGGACCTCGGCCTGGGGGGCTCGACGTCGAGCTCGGATCCGGGGGTGAGCTCTCGGCGCACCGAGAGCAGGAGCGAGGTGCCCGGGGCCAGGGACCGGCCGCACTGCGCGCAGAACCGGGCGTCCTCCTCGTTGGCGCTCCGGCAGTGCGGGCAGACGATCACGGGGCGGCCTCCGCCCCGGGGTCGGCGGACTCGGCGCCCGGGGAGTGGACCCGGCGCCCGGCCTCGCCGGCCAGGTTGAAGCGGGCGTGGATGGCCCGCACGGCCCGCTCGGCGTGCTCGGCCCGGATCACGCACGACACCCGGATCGACGAGGTCGAGATCATCTCGATGTTGATCCCCTCCTCGGCGAGAGCCGCGAACATCGCCGCGGCGACCCCAGGATCGCTCCGGATCCCCGCGCCGACCAGCGACACCTTGGCGATGCCGTCGTCGGCGGCATGCCCCTCCGCCCCGACCTCCTCGGCCACCCGGTCCATGACCCCCGCGATACGAGGAAGGTCGTCCTTCGGGCTCGTGAACGAGACGTCGGTCCGGCCGTCGTGCGACACGTTCTGGACGATCATGTCCACGCTCACGCCCTCGTCCGCCAGGGCCCTGAAGATCGTGGCGGCGACGCCCGGCCGGTCCGGGACCCCGATCACGGTGACCTTGGCCTCGTTGTCCGCGTGGGCCACGCCCGAGACGATGGCCTTCTCCATCCGTTCGTCCGCCTCCCGCACCCACGTCCCGTCCTCGTCGCCGAATGAGGACCGGACGTGCAGCATCACGCCGTTCCCACGAGCGTACTCCACGCTCCGGAGCTGGAGGACCCTCGCCCCGCTCGCGGCGAGCTCGAGCATCTCCTCGTAGCTCACGGCGTGGAGCTTGCGGGCCTCGGGCTCGATGCGGGGATCGGCCGTGAACACCCCCGGCACGTCGGTGTAGATCTCGCAGAACTCGGCGCCCAGCGCGGCGGCGAGGGCCACCGCCGTGGTGTCCGAGCCCCCCCGGCCCAGGGTCGTGACGTCGTAGGCCGTGGACACCCCCTGGAACCCGGCCACGATGACCACGTTCCCGGCCTCGAGGGCCTCCCGGATCCGGCCCGGGCGGATGTCGATGATCCGGGCCCGGCCGTGGCGCGTGTCGGTGATGATCCCGGCCTGGGAGCCCGTGTACGAGGCCGCCGGGACCCCCATGTCGTTGATGGCGATGGAAAGGAGCGACATGGCGATCCGCTCCCCCGCGGTGAGCAGGAGATCGAGCTCCCGCGGGGTGGGAAGGGCGGCGATCTCCCGGGCCATGACCATGAGCTCGTCGGTGGTGCGGCCCATCGCCGAGACCACCACGACGACGTCGTTCCCGGCCTCCCGGGCGCCGACGACGCGCCGGGCCACCGCCCGGATCCGCTCGGCGTCGGCGACGGAGGTGCCGCCGTACTTCTGGACGATGACCGGCATGGGGGAGGCCTTTCCGGGGCTACGGCCGCTCGCCGCAAGAGCGTAGCAGCGGATACGTGGCTCTCCGGGACCCCGGGCCGCCGGGCTATCCCCGGAGCGGGGGGCCGTCGCGGTCGAACACCATCCGGTAGAGGAGGGCCCTGGAAAGGCCCACCCGGGCCACCAGGCGACCGGACCCCTCCACCCTGCGGAGCAGGATCACGGCCAGGATCCCTGCCGCCATCAGGGCCAGGGCCGGGGGATCCCCCAGCGCGAGGACGACGGCCGGCATGAGGGCGAAGGCCGCGGTCGAGGCCGGCCCGGTGAGCCCCAGGGGGTATCCGGCCAGGATCGTCACCCCGGCCGCGACCATGGCCCACGGGACCAGGGCGAGGGTCGCCCCCGCCGCCGCGGCGAGCCCCCGGCCGGCGAAAGCCCGGGCGTACGGTGGGAACGAGTGCCCGGCCACCAGGAGGACCCCCACCGGGGCCAGCCAGGCCGGCGGAAGGTCGCCCACGAAGCGGGCGGCCAGGGCGTACCCGAAGGCCTTCAGCACGTCGGCGGTGGCCGCCACCGCCGCCCAGGCCCCGCCGGACCGCTCCTTCAGCAGCACGTGGGCGTCGCCCTCCGACCTGCTCCGGTCGGCCTCCCGGAACACGTCACCGGCCGAGCGGGCCCTGGCCACGAGCCAGGCGGATGGGAGGGTCCCGGCCAGGTAGGCCCCCAGGACCCACAGGGCCCGCCCGGCGTTCAACCGCCCTCCGACCAGTACGCCACGCCAACCAGGCCGGGCCCGGTGTGCGCTCCCATGGCCGGGGTGAACTCGCTCACCACCCGCTCCACGACCTCCACGCGGCCGGCGATCCGGTCCAGGAGGTCGTGGGCGTCATCGGGAGCGTTCGCGTGGAACGCGGCCACGTGCAGCCCGCCCCCCGCGGAGC
>JACQTL010000373.1 GCA_016210805.1 Actinomycetota bacterium
GAACCAGGCCCTCGATCCCGGGGGCCACCCGGACGAAGGCGCCGAAGGGCACGAGCTTCGTGACCTGGCCGGCGATGATCTCGCCGGCCTGGTACTTTCGCTCGAACTCCTTCCAGGGGTCCTCCTGGGTGGCCTTCAGCGAGAGCGAGACCCGCTCGCGCTCCAGGTCGACGTCGAGGACCTCGACCTCGACCTCCTGTCCCACGGCCACGACCTCGCTGGGATGATCGACGTGCTTCCAGGACAGCTCGGAGACGTGGACCAGGCCGTCCACGCCGCCGAGGTCGACGAACGCGCCGAAGTTCACGATGGAGGACACGACGCCCTTGCGCCGCTCGCCCTTCTGGAGCGACTCGAGGAACTTCTTCCGGCCCTCGCTCTGGGACTCCTCCAGGAAGGCTCGCCGCGAGAGCACGACGTTGTTCCGGTTCCGGTCGAGCTCGATGATCTTGCACTCGAGCTCCTGGCCCACGAACGGGTGGAGGTCGCGGACCCGGCGGAGGTCGACCAGGGAGGCGGGGAGGAACCCCCGGAGGCCGATGTCCAGGATCAGCCCTCCCTTGACCACCTCGATCACGGTGCCCTTGATCGTGCCGCCCTCCTGCATGATCCCCTCGATCCGGCCCCAGGCCCTCTCGTACTGGGCCCGCTTCTTGGACAGGATCAGGCGGCCCTCCTTGTCCTCCTTCTGGAGGACGAGGGCCTCGACCTCGTCGCCGACCTCGACCACCTCGGAGGGGTCGACGTCGTGGCGGATCGAGAGCTCCTTGGCGGGGATCACGCCCTCGGACTTGTAGCCGATGTCCAGGAGGACCTCGTCCCGATCGATCTTCACGACAGTGCCGGCGAGGATGTCACCGTCCTTGAAGTCCTTCAGGCTCGCCTCGATGGCCTCGGCGAGCTCCTCCGGCGTGTAGTCGTCCTGGACCGCCTGCGCGGTCCCTTCCCGATCGTCTATGTGGACCAGCTCCTTCCCGGCGGCTCGCCGGAGGTCGCTCCGCGGCACGGACCCACGCCCGAAGGAGATTGGGGTGCCGGCGCGCAGGACCAGCCGTGCGGCCGTCGGAAGTGTAGCCACGCTGCGGAAACGCCGTCAATCGCGCCGAGCCGTTGACGGGACCGTCGCACGCCGCGGTCTAGGGACCCACCGGGCCCCGGGTCCACCAGCTGCTCCGTGTCCGACAGGCATCCTCCGGACATGCCGGCGTCGAGCATGCATAGAGGCGCCCGGGCCAAGGGCCGCCCCGCCTCATCGAGGGCTACCACCACCCCTTCCGCACCGACGGGGGGGAACAGCAGGAAGGCCCGGACCCCCTCCCAGGACGAGGGACCCTCCAGGATCGCGATCTCCCAGACCGAACCGTCCCCCAGCTCGAGCCGGAGGCGAGCGACGCGCGGGCTGAGGAAGCCGTAGTTGGACGTCAGTCCGGGCGTCGTGCCGTCGGACTGCCCCCGGAGGTGGATATCGCGGGCGGCCGGCACGGCATCGTCGGCCCACGCGGCGCACGCTTCGCTCTGCACCCCTCCGAAGCCGGCATCCGGAGACGGCGGAGGGACGCGGCCCGGAGTGAACGGGCCGTTGAAGGCGATGCATGGTCCCGAGAACTCCCCCGCCGCGGGGTCGCCGAGCCCCGTCCACGCGAGCATCGAGAACTCGGCCCCGGCCGCAGTCCCCGAGGCCAGCACCTCGACCGCGCCGTCGATCTCCTCCTGCCGGGCCCCCAGGGGAGGGAGGAAAGCTCGTTCCGGGTCGAGGACATCCACGGCCGGCCAGCCCTCGGGGACGACCTCGATGGGATGCCAGGGCGGCACCGGCGACCCGCCGGCCAGGCCCGTTCCCGAGGGGCCGTGCGGGAGGACCCGGACCAGGGCGGCCGCTCCCACGACGGCGAACGCCGTGGCCGCCGCGATCCCCACCAGGAACCCGGCCTGTCGCCGCCGGAGGTGCCTGAGGGTGTCGGGCGGCATCCGGCGCGGCGCCGTGTCGCCGGCAAGCTCTGTGAGCGTCTCGCGAACCGTGGTCTCGAGGTCGTTCATGCTTCCTCCTCTGGGAGCAGCTCGCGGAGCGCGGACATCCCGCGGGCCAGCAGTGACCTCGCGGCCCTGGTGGAGCAGCGCAGGGCCCGTCCGGTCTGCTCGACCGTGAGGTCCTCGTAGTACCGGAGGTCGATCGCGGCCCGCTGCCGGTATGGGAGGCGCTCCAGCGCCCGCCTCACGGCGTCGCGCACCTCGGGGTCGTGGTCCGGGCGGGCCGTCGACTCCACCGGCGCCTGGCGGCGGATCCAGGCTCGTTCGACGCGCAGCCTCCGGAAACGGGCCCGGCAGAGGTTCACCACCGTCCGGCGGAGGTACTGGTCGAAGGCCCCAGGGCTCCTGAGGTGCCCCAGCCGGCCGGCCACCCGGAGGAACGCCTCGTGCGCGAGATCCTCCGCCAGGTGAGGGTCACCGGTGAGTAGGCGAGCGAGGCCCACCGCTCGCCCGACGTGTCGCTCGTAGAGCTCCGCCAGCCGAGCCGGGGTCGGCCTCTCCCCGGTCAGGGTGCGTTCCGTCGCCGACACACTCCCTAGATGCCCGAGCGACCCGATCCGCTCCGGTGGTCTAGTGGCCGGCGGGGACGGCCTCGGCCCA
>JACQTL010000372.1 GCA_016210805.1 Actinomycetota bacterium
CCCTCCGGGCCGACTTCCTGGGCTGCTACGGGAACCGGGAGATCCCCACCCCGAGCATCGACGCGCTGGCTGCCGAGGGGCTCCGGTTCTCCCATGCCAGGGCGAACTCGACGACCACACCGGGCAGCTACGCATCGCTCCTCACCGGGCTGTACCCGGCCGGCCACGGCTTCGTCGCGGAGTGGGGCACCCTCCCGGCCCACCTCCCCACCCTGCCCACCGAGCTGGCCAGGGCCGGGTACCACACCGCCCTCGCCGCCAGCGAGCGGGAGGTGGCGCTCCCCCAGCAGGGGTTCAGCCGGGTGTTCGGGGAGGTCCTGCCCTGCCTGGCCAACCCGCACCAGCCCGGAGACATGACCACGAGGCGGGCGTCGCGCTGGCTCGAGGAGGCCTCCGACGGCCCCTGGTTCCTGTGGGTCTCCTACTTCGACACGCACCCGCCGTACCGGGCCCCGGAGCCGATCCTCCGCAACTTCTACGACGGGGATCCCCGAGACCCCGCCCGGGCCTGGCGGGAGGACGACGTCCGGCAGATCCACGGGATCGAGACGATCACCGGGCTGGAGGCCGCGATGGCCCTCCTCGAGCACGGCACGATCGACGCCCGCCTGGTCGATCGGCTCCGGGCCACGGCCCTGGCCCTCCTCGGCGAGATCGAGTCGGGTCCCGACCTGGCCGCACACGTGGCGCGGCTCGGGCCGGGCTCCCGCCTCGGGATGGCCCCCGCGGACTTCGGCCGGTGGCTGCGGGACGAGGCGAGGTCGCTGGCACACGGGACGGCGGACCTGCGGCTGGTCCGGTGGATGAGGGGGATGGTCTCGACCCTCAGGGAGGAGGAACGCGGCCTCCTGGCCTGGGTGGAGGGGGTCGTCGACTACGCCTACCCCGTGGCCCAGGCCAAGGCCTCGGTCGCGCACCTGGACCGGCTGGTCGGCGAGCTGCTTTCCGTCCTTCGCCGGGAGGGGCTGTACGAGGACTGCACGATCGTCCTCTCCTCACCTCACGGGGAGATGCTCGGCGAGGAGGGACACCACTTCCACCATCACACCTCCCTCGAGCCCGTCCTCCGGGTGCCGCTGATCCTGAAGCCGGGTCGCCACGCGCGGGGCATCCGCGCGGGCGTCGTGGAGGGCGTCTTCCAGAGCATCGACCTCCTGCCCACCCTGCTCGAGGTGGTGGGGCTCCCACTCCCGGTAACCGACGGCCAGGGCCTGCTCGGCGCGGTGGCCGCCGGGAGGGGTCTGCCCGACCGGGATTCCTTCGCGGTCGACGTGAACGCCGTCAGGGCGTCGATCCTCCGCCCGCCCCACAAGCTGATCAGGTGGCTGGGGTGGGACATGGCCGGCGGCCGGCCGGTCCCACCGGGGACCACGCGCCTGTCGACGGTGGCGGACGGCGGCGAGGTCCCGCACGAGGACGATGCCCTCGAGGCGGAGCTGGCGGGGCGGCTGGACGCCTGGCTGTCGGATCAGGGCCTGGCCCGGGCCGGCCGCTGACCCGGGTTCGTCGGGGCGGGCGGATTCGAACCGCCGACCTCCTGCTCCCAAAGCAGGCGCGCTGCCAAGCTGCGCCACGCCCCGCAGACCCGATGGTAGCGCCTACTTCGAGCCGAACCGTCGCTTCAGAGCTCGAAGGCGCCCCGGCCGACCACGAACACGCCGCCACCCACGACCACGTGCCAGGCGTCGGCGTTGCGATCCACGTCCACCTCCAGGAGGCTCGGCCGGCCGACCTCCTCGCCCTGGAGGACGAGCAGCCGTCCGGGCATCCCGCCCACGCCGTGCTCCGAGAGGTACGCGCCGAGCGGCCCGGCCGCCGAGCCCGTGGCTGGGTCCTCCGAGATCCCCAGCTCGGGAGCGAAGAACCGGGCCCTGGCGGTCCGGTCGCCGGTCATCGCGAAGAGGTAGAGCCCGTCCGCGCCGACCTCGGCGACCAGCTCTTGCAGCGGGTCGAAGTCGGGGCGGGCTCCCTCCACCGCGGCCGCATCGGCGGCCGGGACGATGAGGTGGCGCAGGCCGGTGGACACGGCGAGGGGGACCAGGTCCGGGTGGAGGCCGGCCACGGGGAGGCCGACCGCCGCCGCCACCCTCGGCCTGGAGCCCACCTCCGGCCCGAACTCCGGGGGGTGCTGGTGCATCCGCGCCCTGGCGGAGGCCAGGTCCACCTCGACCAGGAACTCCCCGGCGGCCACCACCTGCGTGGCCGGGGTGGTGATCAGCCCCTCGGCGGCGAGGACGAACGCCGTCCCCAGCGTGGGATGCCCGGCGAAGGGGAGCTCCCCGCCGGGGGTGAATATCCGCATCGCGTAGCGGTCGCCGGAGGCCTGCGTGACGACGGTCGTCTCCGAGAACCCGATCTCCCGGGCCAGGGCCAGCATGTCGTCGCCCGACAGGCCGGCCGGCTCGGGGATCACGCAGAGCTGGTTCCCGGCCAGGGGCCGGTCGGTGAACACGTCGACGATCCGGAAGGGGACGTGCACGGCGGGCCAGTATCGCACCGCGCCGCCGGCCGGTTCGCGCCGGGGAGCGGAGGCGCGCTGCTAGCATGGATCCCCGTGCGGGTGTAGCTCAATGGTAGAGCTCCAGCCTTCCAAGCTGGTGACGGGGGTTCGATTCCCCTCACCCGCTCCGCAGGACGTGGCATCTTTCCCGCTGTTCTGGGGCGGGGCTCCGGCCCGAGGGACCGTTCCCATCCTGGCCATGGGGTTCCCAGGTCTTCCCGGTACGCCGCGGGATCATTGAGGGACGGCCGGGACCGGCCCAGGATAGGCCTCAATTTGGAAGACCAGTCCCGGCTGCACGTCCCCGACATCCGGGCCGAGGTGATCCGACGAGGCATCGTGGCCTCGATCTCGGGGAGCACCATCTGGCGGTGGCTCGACCAGGACGCCCAGACCGCGAACCGGCGTCGGGAGACAGCAAGTGGTCCTACGATCCCGACTCGCGTGGACGGCGCCGGACCCGTGAGAGCCACCGCATCAGCGTCCGCGGCGGACGCTCTATCCGGGAATGGTCTTCCGTGACCCGTCGCATCCCGGTCCGAAACACCACGAGGGGTGGCCTCTCCAGGCAGCGCCGCTGAGGGGGCGAGGATCCCGGCGAAGCCGGCCGCCCTGGCCGCGTCGGCGATCTCCTCGCAGATTGACCAGTCATCGTCCACCAGGTCTTCCTCGGTGACGTCCAGCCGCTCTCTGACGCCGGGATCGGTGAGATCGAGCACGTTCACGTCGTCCACCCAGACCCGCCCGACCCGCCTGCGCACCTCGAAGAGCGAGAGCTCCCTCGACTGGTGGTGGCGGAACAGCTCGGCCCACGCCGCCCGCTCCTTCGAGGAGGCGTACCACGCGCCCTCGCCGCCGGCGCGGTGGTAGCGGGCATCGTACGGAGCCGGCGTGGGGAAGGAGAGTAGCGTGCTGCCCGTCGGGCCCTGGTGCCAGAACCGGCCGCGAAGTGCCCTCGATTCGATCCTGGAGATCGCCGAGAGGTCCGGATGGACGCGGGGCGCCTCGGAACTTGTGGTCGGCCCGCCTGCGCTCAGACGTAGGCTCCGTCGACGAAGGCCTGAGCCGCTCGCCTCAC
>JACQTL010000374.1 GCA_016210805.1 Actinomycetota bacterium
CCCCCAGGCGGAGCCGCCCCCCGCGCATCGGCTCGCCGAGCAGGACGTCGTACAGAGCCCGGAGGATCCGGAGGGCCCGGCGGAGCGGGCCGGCCGGGGCGGACAGGGGTGCAGCCCGCTCGCTCACGAGCCCGTCCCCAGTCGCCGGAGGTCCAGGAAGGCGAGGTGCCCGGCGTCGGTCAGGACGATCGTCCGGGGGCCGATCGCGCCCACGGAGGGCAGCTCCGTCCCCGAGCCCGACGGCTCGAACGAGCCCAGCAGCCGCCCGGTGCGCAGCTCGTGGATCGACACCCTGTGGTCCCGCTCGTTGAGGTCCTCGAGCCGGCCCTGCTCGGACAGGACCACGAAGTCCCCCAGCACCACCGGGCTCCCGTTGGGCCGGGTGTGCATCCGCATCGACCAGAGCTCCCGGCCGGTCCGGGCGTCGAACGCGTGGGCCACGGCCGAGCCGTCCACGGCTACCACGACCCCCGATCCCGCACCCGGGCCCACGAACACTGCGGGCTCCATCGCGGCCCGCCACACCTCCCGTCCCGTCGCCGCGTCCACGGCCAGCAGGAAGGTCTCGGTGTCCGTCGCCGCCCCGTCGAAGATCAGCCCGTCGTGCGTGGCCAGCGGGCCGAAGGCCTCCACCCCGTCGACGCGCCACTCCACGGCCCCCGTTCGGCCGTCCAGCCGGACCAGCCCGCCCACCCCGTAGACCACGTCGCCGTCGGCCAGCACGAGGGGCGAGGACTCCCCCACCCCCGAGACCTCGCGGAACCAGAGCGGCTCCCCGGTGCGGAGGTCCACGGCGGCCAGGCCCTGTCCCCGGATCGGGACGAAGACGCGGTCCCGGTCCACGGCCGGGGCCACCGACGGGAACGGCTCGCCCATCGGGAAGCGCCAGAGGGGCTCCCCGCCCCCCGCGGGGAGGGCCAGGAGCTCCGGGCCGTCCTGGAACAGCAGGACGTCCCCCACCGGTATCGAGAACGCCGCCTGGTGCTCGGTCTCGGCCAGGGCCGCTATCGGTCCTCCCGCCTCCAGGGAGACCCGCCAGGCCACGTCGTCGAAGTCCGGGAACACCACGGCATCGCCGTCCGGGATGGGGACCGCCCGGGGCCCTGCCGCCGACACCGGGGGGGTCACCAGCCGGATCGTGCCCCCGAACCACACGCCCTCGGCCCCCGGGGCGGGCCCGGCGGCCAGGGCCACCACCGCGTTCGGCCAGGGGTCCTCCTGGTCGACGACGACCACCAGGCCGCCGCCGTAGAGCGCCATGTCGATCTCGGTGTCCGAGGTCCCGGGGGTGGCCGTGGGGACCTCGACGGAGCCCAGGAGCCGGCCGTCGGCCAGGGCGTGGCGATGGATCCGCCCCTCCTCCGAGAGGGCCAGCACCTCGTCGCCGAGCACGACGGGGTCCGCCCGGACCCGGCCGGGGACGGCCACGTCCCAGCGGGGCTCGCCCGTGGCGGCCTCCAGGACGACCAGGGTGCTGTCGTCCACCAGCGCGACGACCGCGTCCTCGGTGAGGGCCACGCCCTCCACCTCCCCGGCCAGCCGGCGGGTCCACCGCAGCTCGCCGGTGGCCGCGTCGAGGGCCCGGAGCGTGCCGAAGGTGTCGCCGGCCAGGACCAGGCCGCCGGCCACGGCCGGCCCCGCGGTGGCCTCGGCCTCCAGGGAGGCCGACCACCGGGTCGAGCCGTCGGCCAGGTTCAGGGCTCCGATGCCTCCGTCCTCGTCCACGACCACGGCCCCGTCGCTCGCCAGGGCGGGGGCCGCCCGGACCACCGCCCCGACGTCCGCCTCCCACCGGACCTCCCCGTCTTCCAGGGACAGGCCCCGGACCACCCCGTCCTCGCCGGCGGCCACGACCAGCCCGCCGGTCACGAGCGGCGCCGCGGACACGAGGTCGGGGAAGCGCCGGGCCCACCGGGTGGCCCCGGTCGGCGCGTCGATCGCGAACAGCGACTTGGCTCCGTCGGCCACCAGGACGACCTCCCCGGCCAGCACGGGTGGTGCGACGATGGGGCCCGCGAGCCGGGCCCGCCACGTCACCTCCCCGGTTCGCAGGTCCAGGGCCGAGACGGCGCCGTCCTCCTGCACGACGACCGAACGTTCCCCGTCGCCGGCCGGGGGGAGGTGGACGGACCCGGAATGCGCGTCGGTCCACAGCAGGCGCGGGGGGTCGAGGCTGGCCTCGGGGCGGTGGTTGGAGCGCCCGGGCTCCAGCCCCGGCCCGCCACCCGGCTCCTCGGCCCAGTCCCCGACCGGACCGAGCCCCGGGTCGGGACCGGCCAGGTCGACCGCGGGGCCGTGCACCGCGAGCAGCTCCTTGTCCAGGCGGAACCCGACGGCCGGTGCCTCCTGCGACGTGCTGACGGTGCCGACGCCGGGGCACGCCCATTCGGTCCCGCGGAGGGTCACCTCCTGCTCGCCGACGACGATCGTCCCGTCGTTCTCGGACCGGAAGCATCCGTCGAGCGTGGTGCCGGCCGCCTCCACCGGCCCGGTCTCGACGATCTCCGTCCTGAACGAGGTGTACCGGAGCCCGAAGGCCTCCCCCTCGTAGGTCCACGAGGTGCCCACCTCGATGGGCAGGCGGGCCACCTCCCAGGCCGGCGTGACGGACTGATGGGTGCCGGCGCTGCGTCCCCCCAGGAGGAGGAGCCGCGGGCCGCGCCTCCCCAGGTACTGGAGGCTCACCGAAGGTGGGGAGGAGAGGTCCAGGATCTCGACGACCATCGCCCTCGAGCCCCCCGGCGCCTCCGGGAGGACGGCCTCGCCCCGGACCCGGACCACCTCCAGGTAGGTCTCCCCCCCGCCGGAGGTCACCCTGTACACCCAGGTGGTCCCGAGCTCCATGGGGTACAGGAGGTCGAGGTCGTCGGGGGTCCCCGAGGGATCGGAGGCCATCACGCCGAAGGTCGCCGTCCCCACGATGAGCAGGAACACCGTCGCCGCGGCCGCCCAACGAGCGGCCCGGGCGGGTCGGGGATCCGGTTCCGCGGGCGGGTCGTCGGCCATGCGTCCGGTACGGTAGCCGATGGCCGGGGTCTACAGGGAGCCTGGATGCAGAAGATCGCGTTCCGGACCGAGGACGGCGTGGCCCTGGAGGGAGACCTCAGGACGCCGGACGGAGGTACGAGGGGCTCGGCGGTCCTCTGCCACGCGCACCCCCGCCACGGGGGGAGCAAGGACCATCCCGTGCTCTGGCAGGTGAGGATCGCCCTGTCCCGGCTGGGGCTCGTCGCCCTCGGCTTCAACTTCCGGGGGGTCATGGGGTCCGGCGGGTCGTACGACGGCGGGGTCCGGGAGGTCCTGGACGCTCGGGCGGCCGTCGGCCGGGTCCGGGAGGAGGCCACCGGTCCCACGGTGCTCTTCGGGTGGTCGTTCGGGGCGAACGTGGCGCTGCGGGCGGCCATCGACGACGAGCGGGTCCGGGCCCTGGTCCTCACCGGCATCCCCCTGGCGGCGACCTCCCTCCGTCTGCCGCCCCTCCCCGACGACGGCCGCCTGGGAACCCTGGGCCGTCCGGTCCTCCTCGCGGTCGGGGAGGAGGACGCCTTCGCACCCCTCGACATGGTCCGCGACCTGGCCGGCCGGATCCCGGAGGCGGAGGTAGAGGTGCTCGCCGGCACGGACCACTTCTTCCCCCAGCGGGAACGGGAGCTCGGCGAGCGCGTGGCCGAGTTCGTCGATCGCGCGCTTCGAGCGGAGCGGGAATGAGGGCGAGCTCCGGCGGGGAGATCCCGGGCGGGATGGAGCGCTCCGGACGGCACCGGGAGGAGGATCGGAGCTCCCTGGCCGCCGCCGCGGCGGTCCTGGGGCTCGTCGGGCTGGCCCTGGTCCCCCTCGGCCCGCTGATCCTGGCCCGGCCCGTGGAGCCGGCCGACCTCTCCCCCGTGGCCGGGGCCGCGTTCGTGTTCTCCTCGCTCCTGGCCGGGCTCCTCGCGGTGGTCCTGGGGCTGGTGTCCCGGCGGAGCGAGTCCCGGTGGCTGGCGGTGACCGGCGTGGCCCTCGGATCCCTGGTGGGCCTGGGGTTCGCCGTCACGCTCGCGGTCTCGTGAGCGGATGATCCTGGTCGGGACCAGCGGCTGGCAGTACCGGGACTGGCGGGGGGTCCTCTACCCGGAAGGCCTCCCCCAGCGGCGGTGGCTGGCCCACTTCAGCGCCCGCTTCCCCGCGGTGGAGGTGAACAACTCCTTCTACCGCCTGCCCACCGAGGAGACCTTCGTCCGGTGGCGGGAGGAGTCGGCCGACGGGTTCACCTTCGCCGTGAAGGCCAGCCGGTACATCACCCACTCGAGGAGGCTCCGGGAGGCCGAGGAACCGGTGAGGCTCTTCCTGGACCGGGCCCGGCGCCTGGGCGGGAAGCTGGGGCCGGTCCTCTACCAGCTGCCGCCCAGGTTCCCCGCCGACCTGGATCGCCTGGAGGGGTTCCTCCGGGCCCTCCCCGGGGACGTCCGGGCCGCCTTCGAGTTCCGGGACCGGTCGTGGGACCGGGACGGGGTCCGGGCCGTCCTCGACCGGGTCGGAGCCGCGTGGGTGCTGGCCGACAGCCCCGGGGCCCGGGTGGAGGACCACGTGACCGGGGGATGGAGCTACGTCCGCCTCCACCGGGGCGGGCACGGGAGCGCGGGGGCCGACTACGCGCGGGAGAAGCTCCGGCGGTGGGCGGACCGGATCGCGGCCCTCCCCGCCCGCGACGTGTACGTCTTCTTCAACAACGACCCGACCGGGGCGGCCGTCCGGGACGCGCGCACCCTGCTGGACCTCCTGGCCGAGCGGGTCCCGGAGCGCAAGCTGGCCGGCCCGCCGGGGGGTGACGAGGCCCCGGCCGAGCAGGGCTCACTCGGCTGAGCCCCTCCCCGGGCGCTCCTCGACCGAGACCGTCACCTCGACCCCCTCCGCGGCGACCGCATCCAGGAGCTGCCCGGCCGGGAACGCCGTCTCGGGAGGACGGACCCCGGGCTGGCCCCGTCCGCCGGCCAGCCACCGGGCGGCGGTGGCGATGGGGACGGCCGTCCCGAAGGGCCCCGCGCCGATGCCCTCCGGCTGAGGACGGAACGTGCACCGGGCCAGGAAGCGAGCCGGACTCCCGCCCATCGACCCCTCGGCCACGACGTCCAGCACCTCGACGTCCCGGGGCGGCCCCTCGGGCCCCGGGAGGCGCGCCAGGACGGCGAGGAGCGCGTCACGGGGACCGACCCGCGTGCCGTCGGGCAGGGCCACCGGCTCCTCCGAGGCCAGGCCGGCCTCCACGAACAGCCGGAACCCTTCGTGCACCGCGGGGGGAAGGGCCAGTCGCCACCGGACGTCCCGGACGCCGGGGATCGTCCGCGGAAGGGTGGCCAGCTCGGAGTGGAGGGTATAGAAGGCCGGCATCTCGCCGAGGGGGGCGGGAACGCGTACCGGACCTCCCCCGAGGCCGCCGGCACCTCGCGGAGCTCCCCCTCCTCGAAGACGTAGGCGGGCATCGTGTACTCGTCGAGGATCGTCTCGGCCGAGTACGGCACGCCGAAGCCCGAGGCGCTTTCTTCCACCGCGCCGTCGATGATGTCGATCGAGCGCACGTCGTCCAGGCGCTCCGCGGCCAGGGCGGCCATCAGGTTGGAGAGCCCGGGACACGCCCCGATGCCCACGACCGCGGGGAGCCCGGCCTCCCGGAACCGGGCGTCGAGCTCGAGCTGGCGAAGGGTCATGTGGAACAGCCCGCCCAGGTCGGCGTAGGGGACCCGGGCGGCCAGGGCGGCCTCCATGGCCTCGAGGTTCAGGCGGTACGGGAGGCAGCAGGCCACGGCGTCCGCCCCGCCCAGGGCCCCGGCCAGCCCTCCGGCGGCGGCGTCGGAGGCCCTGGCCTCCCCCCGGCCGACCGCCCCGACGACCGCCTCGGCCCGGCGGCCGTCGGCGTCCACCACCACCAGGTCGACGTCGTCGTGGCGGGCCAGGAGACGGGCCGCGGACCCCCCCATGGCCCCCGCACCGAGCACGGCGATCAGCACCATGCGAGACCCCCCGCCATCGTCCGACGGCCGCCTACAGCGGCAGGTTGGACAGGACCATGATCCGGGGCTCGGTCATCTCCTCCATGGCGTAGCGGAGGCCCTCCCGGCCGAACCCCGAGTCCTTGGCGCCCCCGTAGGGCATCTGGTCGGCCCGGAAGGCGGACTGGTCGTTGATCACCACGCCCCCCACCTCGAGCTCCCGGTGGGCCTGGAAGGCCCTCTCGATGTCGTTCGTGAACACACCGGCCTGCAGGCCGAACCGGGAGTCGTTCACCACGGCCAGGGCCTCCTCGAAGGTCTGGTAGGGCTGCACCGTGGTCACCGGACCGAACACCTCCTCCTTGCACACCTTCATGTCCGCGGTGACGTCCGCCAGGACCGTGGGCTCGTAGAAGGGATCGTCCCTCCTCCCCCCGGAAAGGGCGCTGGCCCCCTCCGCCAGGGCCTCGTCGACCCAGGCCGCCACCCGGTCGAGCGCGCCGGCGTCGATCAGGGGGCCCACGTCGGTTGCCGGGTCGAGCGGGTCGCCCACCTTCAGGCTCTGGACCTGCTTGACCAGGCGCTCCACGAAGTCCTCGTGGACCTCCGACTGCACCAGGATCCGCTGGACCGAGATGCAGCTCTGCCCGGCCTGGTAGTACCCGCCGATCGCGATCCGGGCGGCGGCGTGGTCCAGGTCGGCGTCGGAGTGGACGATCACGCCGGCGTTCCCGCCGAGCTCCAGCGTGAACCGCTTCCGCGGGTCCAGGCCCTTGAGGTGCCAGCCGATGGCCGGGGAGCCCGTGAACGAGACCTTGCGGAACCGGTCGTCCCCCACCATCGCCTCGGCCACCGACGAGGGCACGGGGAGCACCGAGCACATCCCCTTGGGTAGGTCGGTCTCGTCCACCAGCTCGGCCAGGACCAGGGCCCCCAGGGGGGTGGCCGTGGCCGGCTTGACCACGATGGGGGCCCCGACGGCCAGCGCGGGGGCCACCTTGTGGGCCACCAGGTTCACCGGGAAGTTGAAGGGGGTGATCCCCAGGACCGGCCCGACCGGCCAGCGCCGGACGATCCCGGCCCGCGGCCCCAGGGAGGCCTCGGTGTCGAGCCTGACGAACTCCTCGTCCCCGCGACGGAGGACCTCCCCGGCCCACCGGAACGTGGAGACGGCCCTGGAGACCTCGACGGCCGCCCACTTGATGGGCTTGCCGCCCTCCCTGGCCACGGACTCGGCGATCTCGCCGGCCCGCTCCTGGAGCCGGCGCGACACGTGGGCCAGGGCCTCGGCCCGGACATGGACGGGGAGGTGGCGGCTATCGCGGAACGTCTCGGCCGCGGAGGCGACGGTCTCCTCCACGTCGGCCTCGGTGGGGATCCCCACCTCGGCCACGACCGAGCCGTCGTACGGGCTCCGGACCTCGAACGACCCCTCCCCCGTCCGCCACGTGCCCGCCGCGTAGAACGCCCGTACGGTCATGTCGGCATCACCACCTCCGGTCGGCGCCCGGACCGCGGTCAGTCGAGGGACGCCATCACGTGCTTGATGTTCGTGTACTCCTCGATCGAGTAGATCGACATGTCCTTGCCGTGCCCACTCTGCTTGTACCCACCGTGAGGCATCTCCGGCGTGATCGGGATGTGGGTGTTGATCCACACCGTCCCGAACTGCAGCTTCCGGGACATCCGCAGGGCCCGGCCCACGTCCCGGGTCCACACCGAGGCGGCCAGGCCGTAGTCGACCCCGTTGGCCCACTCGAGGGCCTGCTCCTCCTCGTCGAACCTCTGCACCGTGACCACGGGGCCGAAGACCTCACGCTGGACGATCTCGGAGTCCTGGCCGACCCCCGCGATCACCGTGGGCCGGTAGAAGTAGCCGGGCCGCTCGATCCGCTCGCCGCCGGCCAGGACCTCGGCCCCGGCCTCCCGAGCCCGGTCCACGAACCCGGTGACCCGCTCGAGCTGCTCCGCGGAGACCACAGACCCCATCTCCGTGTCCTCCGCGAAGATGTCCCCGACCCTCATCGACTCGACCTGAGGCACCAGTTCCGAGAGCAGCTTGTCGTGGATCTCCGGCCCGGCCAGCACGCGGGTGGCCGCCGTGCAGTCCTGCCCCGAGTTGAAGTAGCCGGCGATCTTTATCCACTCCGCCGCGGTGGCCAGGTCCGCGTCGTCGAACACGATGACCGGAGCCTTGCCCCCCAGCTCCAGGTGGACGCGCTTGAGGGTGGCCGCGGCGTTCCGCGAGATGATCCTCCCGGTGTCCACGTCCCCGGTCAGGGAGACGATGCCCACGTCGGGGTGGCGGACGATCGCGTCCCCGGCCGGCTCGCCGTCCCCGGTGACCACGTTCAGGACCCCCGGCGGGAACACCTCCGCCTCCGCCGCCAGCTCGGCCAGACGGAGCAGGGTTAGGGGCGTCCACTCCGAGGGCTTGATCACGACGCAGTTCCCGGCGGCCTGGGCCGGCCCGAGCTTCCAGGCCGCCATGTACAGCGGGTAGTTCCACGGGGCGATCAGCCCGGCCACCCCGATCGGCTCCCGGCGGACCCAGCTCGTGTAGCCCTTCATGTACTCACCGGCCGCCCGGCCCTCGAGCAGCCGGGCCCCTCCCGCGAAGAACCGGAAGTTGTCGGGGATCACGGGCATCTCGTCGGACATCGTGAGCGCGTGGACCTTCCCGACGTTCTCCGACTCGATCCGGCCGAGCTCCTCTGCGTGGCCCTCGATCAGGTCGGCGAGCTTGAGGAGGGCGGCCTGGCGCTCGGCGGGCGTGGCCTCCGACCAGGTCTCCTCGAACGCCCTCCTGGCCGCCCGGACGGCCCGGTCGACGTCGCCGGCGGACGCCCTGGGCACCTCGGCCAGGACCTCGCCGGTGGCCGGGCTCGTGATGGTCTGGGTCTCCCCACTCTCCGCATCGACCCACTCGCCGCCCACGAACATCCTGTAGGTCTTGACCGTGGTGGCCATGCCCGATCGCCCCCTCGTCGACGGTCCTCCCACCCAGTATCCCCGGGCCGGTTCGGCCCGGCCAGCCGCGCTTTCGGCCAACCCGGACATGCCGGCTGTACGGACGGGACAAAGCGCCCGGCCGTGGCCGGGCGCGCTACTCCCCGGCGCCGGCGGCCAGCAGCTCGCGGGCCCGGAGGGCCAGCCAGAACTCCATGCGGTCGAAGGACGAGCCGAGGTCCCGTCCGGTGAGCTCCTCGACCTTGCGCATCCGGTACCGGAGCGTGTGCCGGTGCACGAACAGCTCCGCGGCCGCGCTCTCCCATCGGGCGTTGTGCTGCAGGAACGCCCTGAGCGAGGGGAGCAGCTCCCCTCCGCCCTCGCTGTCGTACCCGTCCAGGGGGGCCAGGAGCGAGTCGGCGAAGGCCCGCAGGGCGTCCGGCTCCGTCATCGAGAGCAGGAGCCGGTAGGTCCCCAGGTCGTCGAACCCGGCGTCGTCCCAGCCCTCCAGGCGGCAGACCCGGAGCGCATAGCGGGCCTCCCGCAGGCTCCGGCCGGCCTCCACCGGGGGCACGGCGCCGCCGGTGCCCGATCGCAGCGACGTCGCCAGACGAGCCTCCAGCTCCGCGCGGAGGGAGCGAGCCTGGTCGGCGTCTCCGTCGGCCGGTGAGTCGGGCACGAGGACGTGAACGCCCCCCTCGTGGGGCGAGATCAGGTAGGCCCGGTCCCGTCGGGACAGGACGTCCTCCGCCGCCCACGCGAGCTCGTCGGCCGGCTCACCCTCGATCGAGACCACGCGGACCGGGCCCTCCCGCGAGAACCCGAACCGGGACAGGCCCCGGAGAGCCTCGGCCGGGGAGAGGGACCCTCCGATCAGCGAGTCGAAGAAGTCCCCCTGGAGCCGGCGCTCGGCCTCGGCCACCGCTCGGGACTTGGCCAGCTCGATGGCGAAGAGCGAGAGCGCGTGCCCCGAGACGATCCGGTCGAGCTGGGTCAGGGCCCTGGGCTTCCCCACGGCCAGGAACGCCTCCACCCGGCCGTGAGCCCCGACCGGCTGGATCCAGACGTGGTGCCCCTGGTCGACCAGGGTGAGGCTGAACCCGGTGCCCTCGGGGCGGGAGGCCTGGACCTCCGCCCACAGCCGCCCCGCCCGGCTCCTCGCGGCCCGGCCCGTGGACGCGAGCGCCATGCCGTGGAGGTCGAGCAGGAGAGCCCACCCGGACACCACGCGGGCCAGGGAGGCGGCGATCCCCTCCACCCCCTCGCCCTCCAGCACCGCCCGGGTCAGGGCGTGCTGGCCTTCCACGGCCCGATGGAGCACGTCGTACTGCTCCGCGACGAGCCGGGTGAACACGGCCTCCGTGATCGCGATGAACGGGACCTGATAGGGGACCTCGAAGACCGGGAAACCCAGCTCGTCGGCCGCCCTGATCAGGGCGGCCGGGACCCGCGAGTAGGAGAACCCCAGCCCGAAGCCCAGGCCGGCCAGGCCGGCCTCCGAAAGCCGTCGCACGTAGGCCCGCTGGCGGGCCGCCGTCTTGGGCACGCCCATGCCGGTGGTCATGAGGAGCTCCCCGCCCTTCAGCCACGGCGTGGGGTCCTCCAGCTCGCTCACGTGGACCCAGCGGATCGGATGGCCGGTGGCGCTCCGGCCGGCCACCAGGGACAGGGCCAGGCCGGGCATGCGAAGGATGTCGGCGACCGAGACACTCACGGGCGGATTGTACGGACCGTACAAAGGGGAGGGCCAGCCCGATCCCCTCCCGGGCCCGGAGGGGCCGCTCCCCGGGCGGCCGCCGTGCCACGCCGGGCCGGGCCGCCGGTGGACGGTCCGTACAAAGTGGCCGGTCGAGTTCGCCGCCCCAACCTTCGACAGCCCGGGCCGGGGCCCCGACACTGGGAGGGTAGCGGGACGCTCCCCGCGGGAGGGCGCATGGACATCCCCCAGGAACGCGTGCTGGTCACCGGGATCCCGGGGCCCCGCTCGCGCGAGCTGCTGGACAGGCGGAGGGCCGCGGTCCCCAGGGCCGTGTTCAACACCGTCCCCGTGTTCGCCCGGGCCGCCGGAGGGTCGATCGTCGAGGACGTGGACGGGAACCGCCTGATCGACCTGGCCGCGGGCCTCGCCGTGCTGAACACCGGGAACGCGGCCCCCGGGGTGGTCCGGGCCCTCACGGAGCAGGCGGACCTGTACACGCACACGTGCTTCCACGTGACGATGAACGAGCCCTACGTCGCGCTGGCCGAGCGGCTGAACGCCATCGCGCCGGGCGACCGCCCCAAGATGACCATGCTGGCCAACTCGGGCGCCGAGGCCGTGGAGAACGCCGTGAAGGTGGCCCGCTACCACACGGGCCGGGCCGGGGTCGTCGTGTTCGACCACGCCTTCCACGGCCGGACCCTCATGGCCATGTCGCTCACCGCCAAGGTCACCCCCTACAAGAAGGGGTTCGGCCCCTTCGCCCCGGAGGTCTACCGGCTCCCCTACTCCTACCCGTATCGCTGCCCGGCGGGGGCGAGCGCCGAGGAGTGCGGTCCGGCGTGCGCGGAGCGGGCCATCGACGAGATGCGTCACCATATCGGCCCCGAGGCCATCGCCTGCGTCGTGGTCGAGCCGGTGCTGGGCGAGGGTGGTTTCGTGATCCCCGGGGAGGGGTTCCTCCCGGCGATCCGGGAGTTCTGCGAGGAGCACGGGATCCTGTTCGTGGCCGACGAGGTGCAGACGGGGATCGGACGGACCGGCCGGTGGTTCGGGATCGAGCACGAGGGACTGGTCCCCGACCTGGTCGTCACGGCGAAGTCCCTGGGCGGGGGCCTCCCGGTCTCCGGGGTGACCGGCCCGGCCGAGGTGATGGACGCGATCCACGTGGGCGGCCTGGGCGGCACGTTCGGCGGGAACCCCCTGGCCTGCGCCGCCGCCCTCGCGGTTCTCGACCAGATCGAGCGGGAAGGGCTCCTGTCCCGGGCCGAGCGGATCGGCGAGCTGGCCATGGGCCGGCTCGGCGAGCTGAAGGACCGACACGGGTCGGTGGGCGACGTCCGGGGCCGGGGAGCCATGGTCGCCGTGGAGCTGGTGGCCGACCGGGCCACCAGGGAGCCGGCCGCGGGGATCGCGTCCCGGGTCATCGAGGAGTGCTACCGGGAGGGGGTGATCGTCCTGAAGGCCGGGACGTACGACAACGTGATCCGGCTCCTGCCCCCCCTCACGATCGAGGAGGGCCTCCTCGAGGAGGGCCTTTCCGTGCTCGACAAGGCCCTTTACCGGGCGGCACCCTGAGCCGGGAGCGCCCGCCCGGGGCCCCGGCCTGACTAGTCATCGTTGACCCCGTGCCGGCCGGCCGCGGCGTAGGCCGAAGGACCAGGCAGAGCGAGCGGGTCCCTACCGGCCGGTAGCCGAGCGGCCTCCCGGCCGGACATGGGCCGGAAAGCGGATACCCAGAACTGGGTAGGCGCACCATCCTTTCCCCAGGAACATGGGCAAGAGAGCTGGGGGCGGGACTTCCTCCGCTGCCGTCTCCGGGGCTCCGGGGCTCGGCCTCCTCGTCGTGGATCCCCTCCACGTGGTCCGGGCGGCGCTCGGCCTCCTGATCGACACCCAGCCCGACATGGAGATCCTCGGGGAGGCCGCCACGGCCGACGAGGGCCTCCAGGTGGCGCGACGGGTCCGCCGGCGGCAGGGCGTCGTCGTCCTGGCCGCACTCCGGCTGACCGGACCCCACGACGCGTTCTGGCTGATCCGGGCCATCCGGGAACGGTGTCCGAGCTTCGTGGTCGTGGCCCTGGGGGCGAACGCCGAGCGGCGGAGGGTGTCCAGGGCCCTGTTCGTGGGGGCGGACGGCTTCGTGGACCAGAACGCCGATCCCGGGGCGTTCCTGGACGCGCTCCGCCGGGCGGCCCGGGGCGAGGTCGTGCTGACCGGGATGCCGCGGGACTGGCTCTCCCCGATCGCCCGGACCCTGGACATCGAGGCCGAACCCGTCCCCGCCCGGCTCACGGCCCGCGAACGCGAGGTCCTCACCGTCGCGGCGGAGGGCCTGACCGCCCGGCAGATCGCCACCCGGCTCGGCCTCCGCGAGCGGACCGTCACGACCCACCTCGGGAACATCTACGGGAAGCTCGGGGTGGGCGGACGGGTGGAGGCCATAGGCGCCGCCGCCCGGGCCGGGCTGGTGAGCGTGGGCTGGCTCGACTGACCGCGCACACCCACGTACGCGGTACGACGTAGCCGCACCTGCGGACCTTCGGCCCCCCTCGGCACGGTTGCGGAGGGGACTCCGCAGATCCCCCGCCCCGGAGCATCCGTCGATCCCCCCAGGGCCGGTGCGGGGAAGTCCCGATTCCCCCGGGGCCCCTCCCCGACCTAGCGTCGGGACGGCCGATCGGATGGCGGCCCCGCCGGGTCGGGAACCCCGGGGCGTTGGCGCCAGGGACGGATTGGCCCGTCGGGCATCCGGTCGCCGTGCGGGTCGGGAAAGGGGGTGAACGGATTGCTCCTGCAGGTGCAGACCTGGTGGAACTACCTGACGTCCCGCCTCCACCGTGAGGACGGGGCGGTGTCCACGGAGTACGGGCTGCTCCTCGTGCTGATCGCC
>JACQTL010000367.1 GCA_016210805.1 Actinomycetota bacterium
ATAGTGCACACGGACAAGATCGTGATTAGGGACCCTCAGGCCGTCATCATCGCGTACGGGACCACCGACCTCCTCCAGGCCCCGAGGGGCTCGATCCAGTGGGTGGCGGGGTTCGTATCGATGTGGTGCTGGTAGAGCTCGCCGAGGACCCACACGAACCAGGTCCCCGCTTCTCCGGTGGCCGTGGCCAGGGTCGTCGTGTTCACATCGGGCCGGTTGTTCCAGGTCATGGTGGATGGCCAGGCCTGGATCGGCCGCTTCGCGGCGACCTGGGTCGAGGAGTTCCCCGGGGTGGAGTTCAGCAGCTCGAGCCAGGCGTAGTGGACCACCCGGTCGTCATTCATCCGGTTGTCGACGTCGAAGCGGATGTAGGTCTGCCGGGAGCCCGAGACCCGCAGCCCACCGCCCTGGGCCCTTCAGGATGGGTTCAGGTGTGTCCTTCCGAGGCCTCGCCGAGGGGCATGCGGTAGACCCCCTCGTCCTCCTCCAGGTCGACCAGGACGACCTCGGCCACGCCTTCGTCGAGGAGGTCCTGCCAGGCATGGGACATCCACGCCTCGGCCTCGCCCCGGTCGGCGAAGGGGTCGGAGGCGCCGACCTCCCTTCCCGAGGCGTCCAGGTAGGTCCACCGGAACACGGCGGAAGCGTAGCCGGGTCAGCGGATCAGGCGCGATAGCCGCCGGTCGGCCAGGACCTTCCCGCCGGTCTGGCAGGTGGGGCAGTAGGTGACCTCGTAGCCCTCGTAGGAGACCCTACGGAGGTCGTCGCCGCACCGGGGGCAGGGCGTGCCGTACCGCCCGTGCACCGTGAAGTGATCGCCCAGCTTGGGGGGGAGGCCGCCGGTCCGGCGGCGCTCGGCCTCCAGGGCCTCGGCCAGGACGCCTCCGATCGCGTCCAGCAGCGCGCGGCGCTCGTCCGCCCCCAGGGAGCGCAGCGTCGCGTACGGGGACAGCCTGGCCCGGTGGAGCACGTCGTCCGAGTACCCCCTCCCGATCCCGGCCACCGTGCGCTGGTCCCGGAGGATCGTGTGGACCCGGCGGGGATCGTCCCCCTCGATCGCCAGCCGGGCGAAGGTGGGGTCGTCCGGCTCGGGCCCCAGCGCCGCCAGCGGTCCCTCGTCCCCCTCGGCCAGGACCCACCACCCGGCCTTCCGCTCGGTCCCGAACTCCTTCACCAGCACGGCCGGCCGGCCGGCGAAGCTGAACCGGACCACCGCGCCCCGGGGCCGCGTGGCCCTGGGCGGGTCCTCCAGGTCGACGCGACCTCCCTGGGAGAGGTGGACCAGGATCCGCGGGCCATCCAGATCGAGCACGAGGAACTTCCCCCGCCTGCCCACCGAGGTGACCTTCCGACCGAAGAGCGACGCGGGGTCGGGGGCCACGGTCTTCAGCGAGGAGAACTGGAGCGCCAGGGCGCCCTCGAGCGCGGCGCCCCCCACCGCCTGGTGGAGGCGCTCCGCCAGGGCCTGGACCTCCGGCAGCTCGGGCATGGAGGTCATGCTATCGGCGGACGGGCGCCCCCATGCTCCCGACTTGACCTTCCGCGCCGTCATCGGCGAGGGTCGGCCGGTGCGGCCCCACCGCCCGAAGCGGCTCAAGACCCCGACGGGGCCGGCCGAGGAAGGACATATGTCTACTCGGCGGCCCCCCTCGCACCGTGGCTCCTTCCGGCGCCTAACGGCCCTCGTCGCCCTGGCGGCGGCCTTCGCGCTGATACCGTCGTCCCCCGGCCTGTCGATCTCGCCGGCGGCCCGTCCCGATCCGGCCACCTTCGGCGAGGACGGGTCCGGACCGGCGGCCCCCTGGGTCGAGGGCCGCGGCCAGGCGGTCTCGGCCTCCGCGAGCGACTGGGACGACGTGGGAGCCGACCACTGGGCCAAGGTGGCCATCGACAGGGTCGCCCTCCAGAACGACTGGATGAACGACTTCGGCGACACGACCTTCCAGCCGGACGCGGTGGAGTCCCGGAAGCTGTTCGCCAGGGCGCTGGTCATGGCGTTCGCCCCCGACGAGCCGATCAAGCCGTCGATCACGTTCAACGACCTCCCGGCCGACGACCCCTTCTACCCCTACGCGAACGTCGCCGTGAAGAAGCGGTGGATGACCAAGTTCAAGGGCAACTTCAACGGCGACCGGGCGGTCAAGACGATCCAGGTCCACAGGGCGCTCGTCTACGCGCTGGGGCTCAAGTCCACGGCGGACGCGATCGACGGGGTCTCGTCGTCGAACGGGTACGTGTTCGTGCACAAGGCACAGCTCGGGTCGATGAACCTGGGGATGCACCTGTACCTGCGTTACAACCACCCCGACGAGTCCCTGGACGTCGGGCCCTACGACAAGCTCTCCCGAGCCGAGGTGGCCTGGTCGCTCTACCGGGCCGACGTGCTCCGGACCACGGAGACCTGGCGCGTCTCCTCGATGTCCAAGTACGACGCGGTCGAGCTCGGCTTCATGGGGCCCAAGAAGCGGGCCATCGTCGACTTCGGACTGGCCTACGTCGGCTATCCGTACGTGTGGGCCGGGGAGTGGGCCTCCCCCACCCCGGCGGGCTACTGCTGCGGCGCCCAGCCGGTCGGGGGCTTCGACTGCTCGGGCCTGATGTGGTGGCTGGTCCGGGCTCCCTCGGGGAGCTGGGACAACCGGTTCGTGCGCCCGTTCTACGGGTGGTCCCTCCCCGAGAGGTCCTCGCGCGACATGTCCCTCGCCGTCTCGGGGGCCGACCGCCTGACCTACCAGCAGGCGACCCCCGGCGACCTCATGTTCTACGACGGTGACGGGAACGGGGTCGTGGACCACGTGAACCTGTACCTGGGCCGGGGCTGGGCCCTGGACTCCTCGAGCGGCGTGGGCGGGGTGACCCTGCTCCGCGTGGCCGATGGGTGGTACCGGGACCACTTCGTGTGGGCCCGGCGGATCACCTGACCCCCGCGGACGTACCGGGCCCGGGCTAGGCGGCCAGGACCCGGCGGACCGCGTCCACGAGCTCGGCCATGCTGAACGGCCGGCGGAGCTCGGCGTCCACGGGGACCAGGACGAGCTTCCCGGTCTCCCCCTTGGCCGCCATCAGGACGATGGCCTTCACGGAGGCGATGTCCGGATCGGCCCTGATCTCGCGCAGGATCTCCCAACCGTCGGCGTCCGGCAGCTCGGCGTCGAGGATCACCACGTCGTACCGGCCCGTGCGGAGGGCGGCCAGGGCGGATCCCCTGTCGGCCGCCGGGTCCACCACGTAGCCCTCCAGGCGCAGCCTGAGGATGGGCTGGTGGGCGAAGTCCGGCCTGTCGTCGACGAAGAGGATCCGCTTGCGTGCCACCGTCACCCCTTCCATCCCCGAGGGCCGTCTGCCCATGCTCGGCCCGTCGGCCCCTAGCCTACGCGCCCCCACCGACGGGCCGGAAGCCGGGCGAACCCCCTCTTCGGGGCGCCGGATGGCCTAGGACTTTCCTCCCGGATCCGCTTCCCCCGAACGGCCGGTCTGTCCTACCATCGACCCACGACCGGCGGGACCGGCGCAACGGATGGGGTCCCCGAGAACACGAGAGCTCGCGCGGGGGCTCGAGAGGAGTTGCGTTGAACAGGGCAACCTGGTTGGTCCTGCTCCTCGGCGCGGACGAGGCCGGGCTCGACTCCGAACGGCTCCAGATGGGCCTGTTCCTGCTCGCCAAGCGTGGCGTGGTCCCCGAGGACGCCCGGTACTCGTTCCAGCCCTACATCGACGGCCCGATCGCGCCGGAGGTGTACCGCGACCTCGAGGCGCTCGTGGAGAGCGGCCTGGTCCTCATCCGCGGCGTGGCCGGCAGCCGGTGGCGGGAGCTGCACCTCACCCTCCGCGGACGGATCGAGGCCAGGACGGTGGCAGGCGGCGTCGACCCCCGCACCCTGGCTCGGATTCGCGTGATCCGAGACCAGGTCTCGGGAGCTACCTTCCGTCGCGTGGTGGAGTCGGTCCTCACCGAGCACCCCGAGTACCGGCACCGCCGGGCCGCGGGCTTCTGACGGGGGCTCCCGTGGACAGAGCATCGTGGGTGGTCCTGTTCCTCGCGTCGGACGACGCCGGGCTGGACCCCGAACGCCTCCAGAAGGGGCTGTTCCTGCTCTCCGAGCAGGGCGTGATCCCCGAGGATCAGCGGTACCGGTTCGAGCCGTCCCTGGACGGCCCGGTGGCCCCCGACGCGTTCGGCGACCTCCGGGCGCTCTCGGACGGCGACGTGGTCGCGGTCCGGGCGGTCTCCGGGAGCCGGTGGCGCGAGTACACGGTCACGCCGGCGGGGCGCCGGGAGGCCGGCGTGCTGGCCGAGCGGATCGGCGGGCGGGCCGTGGACCGGGTCCGGGCCGTCCGCGAGTACGTCTCCGGCATGCCGCTCCGGCGGCTGGTGGACGCGGTGACCCGGGAGTACCCGGAGTCGCGCGGGGTCCCCGCGCGCACGGCCTGACCGGAGCCGGTCCGGATCACCCCCCGGGGGCGGGGTCCAGCCGCTGTACCATCACGCCCTGTTCCGTGAGCCAGCCGACGGCCTCCTCGACGGCGCTCGGGGGACCGTCCACCTCGACGATGGCCCAGCCGGTGGATTCCTCGAGGTTGGCTCGACGTATGTTCGTGACCAAGCCGAAGCGCTCGCCGAGGCGGTAGATCACCGGCTCCTCGGAGAGGCTATTCGGGAACGTGAGGTGGAACCGGGCCCGCACGGCTCCGATCGTACGCCCGGCCCCGGCTTGCCGCTCGCCGCGGTAGCGGGGACAGTGCACCCTCGATGACCGGACCGCCACTCACCCGTCGCCAGGTGCTGGCCCTCGGGGCGGCGTCGGCCGTCTCGGCCGCGGCGGGAGCCGTCCTGGGGACCCGCCGCCCATCGGAGCCGGTCCCCGGATGGCCGACCGTCGTCCGGGACCGCCCGCGCGCGCCGGGGCCGGACGGCGACCCGCCGGGCTGGTACCGGGGCATCCCGGGGCGGGCGATCGTCCCCAGTCCGGACGGCGTGCGCTACCTGCTCCCCACCCGGTCCTCGGCCCCGCACGTGCACACCCCCGAGTACCTGTGGCGCCTCGACGCCGAGCTGGCCGACGTCGACGGGGAGGGGGCCATGGCGGTGTCCCGGGGATCGATGCGGGCCGGCGTCCTCGTGCGCGGCGACGGGTTCGCCCGGGCCTACGCGGCCACCACGGGGTCCGACGGCCTGCTCCGGATCGCCCGCCACGAGCCCCTCCGGGCGGAGGTCCTGGCCGAGGATCCGACGCACGCCGTGGTCCCCGGCAGGCCGTTCCGGGTCAGGCTCGTGGTCGAGGGGACCGATCCCGTCGTCCTCCGGGCCAGGTCCTGGCCGGCCGGCGAGGAGGAGCCCGGCGCGTGGCACGTCCTGGCCGAGGACGGGTCCTCCGGGCGGCTGGCCGCCGCGGGCACCCCCGGGATCGTGATCGAGGGGCCCGGCCCCGGGGAGGACGGGGATGTGGTGCTCTCGGAACTCGTCCTGCGGAGCACCGGGCCTGTAGGCGCGACCGCCCCCCGGATCGTGTACGCGCTGGCCGGTCCCCCGACGCCGGACGGCCCGGGCACGTACCGGGTCCCACTCAGGGTGCGGACCACCCGGCCGGCCGAGGTCCGGGTGACCTACGGACCGGGCGGCGACCCCGTGGCCACGACCTTCGGGCGGGCCGGGGGCATGGCGGCCACCGCCCACGTGGCCGAGATCGCCGACGTCCCGGCCGGCTCGCCGCTGTCGTGGCAGGCCGTCGCCCGCTCCGCGGGCACCGGGGAAGAGGCCGTGGGGCCCGAGCAGGACCTCCGCGTGCCGCCCGGTCCCGGCGAGCCGGTGAGCTTCTGCTTCGGCTCCTGCACGTTCCCCCAGCCCCCGCACCGCTCGTTCGCCACCGCGGCCTCGCTCCGTCCCGACTTCTTCGTCCACCTCGGGGACCTGGGCTATCCGCACTCCTCCCGATGGGCGGCCGGATCCCAGGACGCCGGCGCCTACGTGGACCGGTGGTCGCGCCTGCTGGCCGAGCCCTCGTTCCGCGAGCTCCACCGGGTGGCCTCGGTCGTCCTCGTCCAGGACGACCACGACTACGGCCTCAACAACTGCTGGGTGGACAACTGTCCCGCCTGGTCGGCCCGGGCCTTCGGTGAGATCCACGCGAACCCGGGCCCGGACGGCTACTTCGGCTTCCGGTGGGGCGACGTGGAGGTCTTCGTCGTGGACGTCCGGCGCCACTCCGACGACCCCGCGGCGCCCGACGGCCCCGGGAAGTCGCGCCTCGGAGAGGCCCAGAAGCGGTGGCTCCTGGCGGGGATGGAGGCCTCCGACGCCCGGTTGCTGGTGGTGGCCAGCCCCTCGCCGATCCGGACCAGGGTGCCGGAGGACCCGAGCTGGGAGACCGTGTTCGCGCACGAGCGGGAGGAACTGATCCGGGCCTTCGCGTCGCTCCCCCGGCGGGTGGTGGTGGTCTCCGGCGACGCCCACGGCACCCGGGTGATGCGCTACGAGGACCCCGGGGGCAGCGGCCGGATCGTGTACGACCACCTGTGCGCCGGCACCGAGCAGTCCGTCGACGTGGGCAAGCGCGTGGACATCTTCGATCCCGACGGCGTCACCGACCCGGAGCGGAACCCCCCGCGCCGGCAGAACGCGTTCGGCCACGTCAGGGTGGCCGACGGGCGGGTGACGATGCGCTCCCTGTCCTCGGAGACCGGCCGGGACCTGTTCCCCCCGCTCGTGCTGCCCCTTCTCTGGTAGGCCCCGACGTGACGAGGGGAGCACCCCGCGGGGCGCTCCCCTCGCCGGGACGGGGACGAGCCCCGCCCACGTGCCGGGCGACCGGACTAGAAGTCCATGTCGCCGCCGCCGCCGGGCATGGGCGGCATCTTCTCCTTCTCCGGCCTGTCCGCCACCACGGCCTCCGTGGTGAGGAACAGCGCGGCGATGGAGGCGGCGTTCTGCAGGGCCGAACGGGTCACCTTGGCGGCGTCGACGATGCCCGTCTTGAACATGTCGGTGAACTCGCCGGTGGCCGCGTCCAGGCCCCAGGCCGGGTCGAGGGTCCGGACCTTCTCCACGATCACGCCGCCCTCCAGGCCGGCGTTCGTCGAGATCTGCTTGATCGGCTCCTCCAGGGACTTGCGGACGATGGCCGCGCCGGTCATCTCGTCGCCCTCGAGGTCCACCTTGTCGAGAGCCGACTGTGCGGCCAGGAGGGCCACGCCTCCGCCGGGCACGATGCCCTCCTCGACGGCCGCCTTCGTGGTCTGCACGGCGTCCTCGATCCGGTGCTTCTTCTCCTTGAGCTCGACCTCGGTGGCCGCCCCGACCTTGATGACGGCGACGCCGCCGGACAGCTTGGCCAGGCGCTCCTGGAGCTTCTCCCGGTCGTAGTCGGAGTCGGTCTTGTCGATCTCGGCCCTGATCTGGTTGACCCGGCCCTTGATCTGGTCGACCTCGCCCCCGCCCTCCACGATCGTGGTCTCGTCCTTGGTGACCATCACCTTGCGGGCCGTGCCCAGCAGGTCGAGCGTGGCGTTCTCGAGCTTCAGGCCGACCTCCTCGGAGATGACCTGGCCGCCGGTCAGGATGGCCATGTCCTGGAGCATCGCCTTGCGCCGGTCGCCGAACCCGGGAGCCTTGACGGCCACCGACTTGAACGTCCCCCTGATCTTGTTGACGACCAGGGTGGCCAGGGCCTCTCCCTCGACGTCCTCGGCGATCACCATGACCGGCTTGCCGGTCTGCATGACCTTCTCGAGGACCGGGAGGAGGTCCTTCACGGCCGAGATCTTCTGGTTGGCCAGCAGGATGTAGGGCTCCTCGAGCACGGTCTCCATGCGCTCGGGGTCGGTGATGAAGTACGCCGAGATGTAGCCCTTGTCGAACCGCATCCCCTCGACGAAGTCGAGCTCCATGCCGAACGTGTTGGACTCCTCGACCGTGATCACGCCGTCCTTGCCGACCTGGTCCATGGCCTCGGCGATCTGCTGGCCGATCTCCGCGTCACCGGCCGAGATGGCCGCCACGTGGGCGATGTCGTCCTGGCTCTCGATCTCCTTGGCCTGGTTCTTGATGGACTCGACGGCCAGCTCCACGGCCTTCTCGATCCCCCGCTTCAGGGACATCGGGTTGGCCCCGGCGGCCACGTTGCGCAGGCCCTCCTTGACCATGGCCTGGGCCAGGACGGTCGCCGTCGTCGTGCCGTCACCGGCCACGTCGTCGGTCTTCTTGGCGACCTCCTTGACG
>JACQTL010000368.1 GCA_016210805.1 Actinomycetota bacterium
AGGCTTGGCCCCGCGGTGTCCTTGAAGGGGTCGCCGACGGTGTCCCCCACGACGGCCGCCTTGTGGGTGTCGGACCACGTCCCGCCGTAGGCGCCGCCCTCGACGTACTTCTTCGCGTTGTCCCAGGCGCCGCCAGCGTTCGAGAGCATGACCGCCAGGAGCTGGCCCGTGAGGATCGCGCCGGCCAGGAAGGCCCCCAGGGCCTCGGCCTCCAGGAGGAACCCCACGATGATCGGGGCCAGCACGGCGAGGAGCCCTGGGGTCATCAGCTCCCGGAGCGAGGTCCTGGTGCAGATGTCCACCACGCGGGCGTAGTCCGGGGTCTCGGTGTAGTCCATGATCCCCGGGTGCTCGCGGAACTGCTGGCGCACCTCCATGACCACCTGGGAGGCCGCCCGGCCCACGGCCCGGATGGCGAGGGACGAGAACAGGAAGGCCACCGACCCGCCGATCAGCAGGCCGACCAGGACGTCCGGCGAGTCCACCCGGATCCCGGCGAAGTCGAAGCCCTCCTCCAGGAGGATCTCCCGGAACGAGCCGAACAGGGAGGTCGCCGCGATCACGGCCGTGGCGATGGCCATCCCCTTGGTGATGGCCTTGGTGGAGTTCCCCACGGAGTCCAGCCCGCCCAGGATCTCCGCCGGCCGCCCCTCGAACTCCCCGGACATCTCGGCGATGCCCTGGGCGTTGTCCGACACCGGCCCGTACGTGTCCATCGACACGATCACGCCCACCGTGGTGAGCATCCACATCCCGGTGAGCGAGATGAAGTAGAGGGCCTCCTCGAGCGAGTCGCCCAGGTAGAACGCCCCGGCGATCGCGGCGCCGATGATCAGGATCGACCACACCGTGGACTCGAGGCCGACCGAGAAGCCGGACAGGATCGTGGTGGCCGCGCCGGTCTGCGAGGCCTCGGCGATCTCCAGGACCGGCTTGCGCCTGGTCGAGGTGAAGTGCTCGGTGAGGACCGAGATCACGCTGGCCAGCACGAGCCCGATCAGCACCGCCCAGAACACCTCCAGGTCCTTCACGTAGAACTGGGCCAGGAGGTACACCCCGACGGCCGACGCGGCGGCCGAGATGAAGAACCCGCGGTTGATGGCCTTCATCCCGTGCTCCTCCTCGCTGCGGGGAGACACGGCCACGATGCCGAGCACCGAGGTCACGACGCCGATGGCCCGGACGAACAGGGGGAACATGACCCCCACGATCGCGCCCTCCGGGGAGCCGGCGAACGCGGCCGCCCCCAGGATCAGGGAGGCGACCAGGGTGACCTCGTAGGACTCGAACAGGTCGGCGGCCATCCCGGCGCAGTCGCCCACGTTGTCCCCGACGTTGTCGGCGATCGTGGCCGCGTTGCGGGGGTCGTCCTCGGGGATGCCCTGCTCGACCTTGCCGACCAGGTCGGCCCCCACGTCGGCCGCCTTCGTGAAGATCCCCCCGCCTACCCGCATGAACATCGCCAGCAGCGCCCCGCCGAACCCGAACCCGACCAGCACGCTGGTGGCGTCCTGCTTGTAGACGATCAGGATCACGGTGGCCCCCATGAGGCCCAGGCCGACCGTGAACATCCCGGCCACCCCCCCGGCCCGGAAGGCCAGCCGCATCGCCTTCCTGAGTCCCGACTCCCGGGCGGCGTTGGCGGTCCGGACGTTGGCCCGCACGGCGAGCCACATCCCGGCGAAGCCGGTCACCGCGGAGAACCCCGCGCCCAGGATGAAGGCGATGGAGCGCCCCAGCCGGATCGAGAGCTCGGAGTGGAGCTCACTTTCCTGGGCGGGCAGGACGAAGAACAGGGCCACCGTGAGGAGGGCCAGGAAGATGCCCAGGGTCCTGAACTGCCGGCTCAGGTAGGCGCGGCTGCCCACCTGGATCGCCCTGGCGATCTCGCGCATCTTGGGGGTGCCCTCGGGAGCGGCCAGGACCTCGCGGCTGAAGTACCAGGCCACGGCGAGGGCCAGGATCGATACGGCGAGGATCACCCAGAGGGCCAGATCCTCGAAGGAACCGAACCGGGCCTCGATCCGGCCGCCTTCCTGGGCAAGGAATCCCATCGTGCCTCCTGCATGGTCGGGTTAAGAGCGTCGGTGTGCGGAGCTCGGAGCGGAACGGCTCGTGCCCCTGGAGCCGCGAGATTATAGATCACGCCGGCAGCGGGACCGGCGCGAGCAGGGCCTCGTCGAGCCCCGCACGGGCCCATCCTGCCAGACCCCCGTCCCCGCTCGCCCGGACGTATACTCTTTCGCGGAGACGCCGGGAAGGCTGGTCGGCATGCTGACCGGCCTTTTTTTCGTCGCGGAGGCGTACTTGCAGAAGACCCGGCCGTCCCACCGCCCCGGGGGCCGCGAGCAGCGGCTCCGGCATCCCCGGCACCGCCGGCTCGCCGTCCTAGTCCTGGCCTGCGCCGGGATCCTGGTCCTTCACCCATCCGGGGCCGGCGGGCAGGCCGAGGTGTCCTCCGTGCTGGTCACCGACGTGCGCGGTCCGATCACCCCCGTGATCGCCGACCACCTCCGGGAAGCCCTGGACCGGGCCGAGTCGGCCGGGGCCGTCCTGCTTGTCGAGATGGACACCCCGGGGGGCACCGACGCCGCGATGCGCGAGATCGTCCAGGCGTTCCTGGGAGCCCGCACACCCGTGATCCTCTACGTCGCTCCCCCCGGGGCCCGGGCCGCCTCCGCCGGGGCGTTCATCGCCATCAGCGCCCACGTCGCCGCCATGGCCCCGGGGACCACGATCGGCGCGGCCACCCCAGTGGACCTGGAGGGGAGCGACGTCGCCCGCAAGATCGTGAACGACGCCGTGGCCTACGCCCGGTCGATCGCCCGGGAGCGGGGCCGGAACGTGGGGTTCGCCGAGGACATGGTCCGCGAGGCCCGCACGGCGACGGCCGAGGAGGCCGTCGCGATCCAGGTCGTCGACGTGCTGGCCGACACGCGCGACGAGCTGCTCGTCACGCTGGACGGACGGACGGTGGAAACCACCTCGGGCGGCGTCACTCTCCGCACGGCCGGGGCCCCGGTCGAGGAGTTCGAGATGGGCCTGTTCCGGCGGATCCTCCAGTGGCTGGCCGACCCCAACCTGGCCTTCATGTTCCTGTCGCTCGGGACCCTGGCCATCCTCTACGAGCTGGCCAACCCGGGGATCGGGGCCGGGGGGATCGTCGGGCTGATCCTCATCCTCATGGCGCTGTTCGCCCTCTCGGTGCTCCCCGTGAACGCGGTGGGGGTGATCCTGATCCTCCTCGCCGCGGCGCTCTTCGTGGCCGAGCTCTTCGTCCCGGGGATCGGCGTGTTCGCCGCGGGGGGGACCGCGTCGCTGATGCTGGGAGGGATCTTCCTGTTCCGCGGGTCGATCGGGGTCGACGCCGTGGTCCTGGCCCCCATCGGGATAGTGGTGGGGGGCGGGGCACTGGCCATCGGCCGGATAGCCTGGAGGTCCCGACGGATCCCCACGGTGAGCGGGACGGGCGCGGTGGTCGGCCACACCGGGATCGTCCGGAGGGTGGACGGCGACCGGCTGCAGGTCGTGGCGGCCGGGTCGTGGTGGGGGGCTCGGAGCGCCCAGGGAGGCCTCGAGGTGGGCCAGCGGGTCCGCGTCGTCGACATGGAGGGGCTGACCCTGATCGTCGAGGCAGTAGAGGAGGAGGGCACATGAGCACGGAGCTGCTGTTCGGGATCGGGGCGGCGCTGGCCGTCGTCCTGATCGTCTTCATCTCCGCGATCCGCATCGTGAAGGAGTACGAGCGGGGCGTGATCTTCCGGCTGGGGCGGGTGATCGGAGCCAAGGGGCCGGGGCTCTTCTTCATCATCCCGATAATCGACCGCATGGTGAAGGTGAACCTCCAGACCGTGACCCTGGACATCCCGCCCCAGGACATCATCACGCGGGACAACGTGACCGTCCGGGTCAACGCCGTGACCTACTTCAACGTGGTGGACCCGATCAGGGCCACCGTGGCGATACAGAACTACCGGTTCGGGACGTCGCAGGTTGCCCAGACCACGCTCCGCAGCGTGATCGGACAGGTGGACCTGGACGAGGTCCTGGTCAACCGGGACGAGATCAACCAGCGCCTCCAGCAGATCATCGACGAGGTCACCGACCCCTGGGGGGTGAAGGTGACCCTCGTGGAGGTGAAGGACGTCGAGCTCCCCGAGGCGATGCGCCGGGCCATGGCCCGCCAGGCCGAGGCCGAGCGGGACCGCCGGGCCAAGGTGATCCACGCCAAGGGCGAGTTCGAGGCGTCCGAGACGCTGGGGCAGGCCGCGGAGATCCTCCAGCGGAACCCCGCGGCGATGCAGCTCCGCGTGCTGTCCACGATGGTCGAGGTGGCCGCGGAGCGGAACTCCACCCTGGTGTTCCCCGTGCCCATCGAGCTCCTCCGGCTGGCCGACGCGGCCACCCGCCGCCTGGAGGCGACCGAGGGCAGGGGCGGGACCGAGACCGGCGCCCCGCCGGACCGGGCCTGATCAGGGGAACCCTCCTTGGGGCTCGCCGTCCTGGCGGTCCTCGGGGGCCTGGTGCTCCTCACCCTGGCCTCCGACCGGTTCGTCATGGGCACGGCTCGGATCGCCCTGGCCCTGCGGATCTCGCCGGTCGTGGTCGGGGCGGTGATCATCGGGTTCGGCACCAGCGCCCCCGAGCTGCTGATCTCCGGGCTGGCCGCGGGCCAGGGCCTGGTCGGCATCGCCGTCGGCAACATCGTGGGGTCGAACATCGCCAACCTGACCCTGGTGCTCGGCACGGCGGCCCTGATCTTCCCCCTCCGGGCCACCTCCCGGACCCTGCGGCGAGAGCTCCCCCTGTCCTGCCTGGCCGTCTTCGCCTTCGCCCTCGCCGCCCAGGGGAGCCTGAAGCCGGTGGAGGGTGTGGTGCTGCTGGCGACGATCGTGGCGGTGCTGTGGTGGCTGGTGAGCTCGGCCAGGCGGGACCGCCGGCTGACCGAGGAGGTGGAGGAGTTCGTCGGGGAGACACCGTCGCGGATCTCGCTCCCCAGGGAGTCGCTCCGCACGCTGCTCGGGCTGGCCGGGACCCTGGCCGGCGCCCAGCTCCTGGTCACCGGGGCCCGCGACGTCGCGGGCCCCGGTGACCAGGAGCTGGGCGCCGGCCAGGGTCCCGGCCAGCCCGAGCAGCGTGCGGAGCG
>JACQTL010000375.1 GCA_016210805.1 Actinomycetota bacterium
GCCGGAGGCAGGGGCGGTGGAGGCTCGGGGCGGGAGTCGGGGTCGCCGTCCGGCCCGGGCCGGCTCGGCGGCAGGGGCACGTCAAGGACGATGACCGGCTCGGGCCGGGGCGGCTCCGGCGGCCGGGTGGCCACGGGCCGGGCTGGCGGCTCGTCGGCGGGGCGCACCGGGTGGCCGACGGCCCACATGTCGCGGAGGTCCCGGATCGCGGTGACCCGCCCGCAGCCCTCGCAGATGTCGGCCGTCCAGGACGAGTCGTTCGGGTTCGTGCGGCGGAGGTGGTAGAGACCGCGCAGCAGTAGGTCGGCTCCCGCAGAGGTGATCCCGCAGTAGCCGCAGGGCGACTCCATCCGGCGTTCGCCTCCTCGTCTTCGGGGGTGGTCCTTCCGGTCTAGGGATCGGAGGACGGACGAGGAAGCTTGAGGGACGGCCGGTCAGGCCGATCGGCGGATGCGGCGGAACACCAGCCAGCCGATCCCCGCGAGGGTCCCGAGGGGCACGAGGTACCCGAGCCCGACGATCACCGCGTAGACGACGCCGAGGAACCCGTCCACGGCGGCTCGCCAGGCGTCGATCAGGGTGAGGCGGTCGTCCTCCTGCTGCGTCTCCAGGGGGGATCCGGGCTCGCGGATCGAGACCGAGATCGTGCTCATGTCGGTCTGGTCGGTGATGACCTGGAGCTGCCCCTTGAGTCGCTCGATCTCCAGCTGGACCCCCTGGAGCTCGCGCTGGACGCGGAGGGTGTCCCCGACGGTCCTGGACTGGTCCATCAGCCGGAGGAGCACGGCCTCCTGCGCCTCCCAGGTCCGGATCCGGGCCTGGAGGTCGACGAACTGCGCCGTGACGTCCTGGCCCTGGGTGGACTCCCCGGTCACACGGCCCAGGGCCCGCACGGCCTGGAGGGCCTGGTCGAAGGAGGCCACCGGCACGCGCAGGACGAGCCGTCCCGAACGCGCGTCCGCGCCCTGGGTCTCGGACGACTGCACGAACCCCCCGAACCGGGAGGCCACCAGGCTGGCCTCGTCGAACGCGTCGGCGAAGCCTCCCCGGGGAACCAGGACCGAGAGGCGGGCGGTCTTCACGACCCGGGCGCCGTCCAGGGCGGGCTGCAGGGAGGCGGCCGCCCCGAAGGTCGCGGCCTCCTCGGCCGGGGCGGGAGCGCCCTCGGCCACCCCGGACACCTCGTCCACCGCTTCCACCTCGGCGGGGCCGCGGGTTGCCTGGCCGGCGGACCCCTCCCCGTCGCCCCCCGAGCTTCCAGCGAGACCACCCGGCCGCACCGCGTAGCCGATGAGGGCGGCGACGACGACGACCGCACCGGCCGCCGCCCACCACCGGCGTCCGCTCCGACGCGATGGGCGGTGGGGCGGCCCGTCGAGCCGCGTGCGGGTCTCTGCGATCGGTGCCATGGGTGCCATCGGCCTCCACCTCCGTCCGGGGACGCGAAGGGTTGGAGGTCCGCGGCCGGCCGGAGGTTCCCGGGAGGCGAGACGAAAAGCGGAAGCCGCCGGAACCCGAAGGCTCCAGCGGCTTCCAGGGCGCACTCTAGGGGCCGGCCCTTTCCCGGTCAAGCCGGGCTCGGCCCGGCCGGCCCGTCTTGTCACTCTTTCCGGGGCCGGCCGGATCAGCCCTCGATCGTGAGGGTCCCGGTCATGCCCTCGGCCACGTGGTACTTGCACACGATGTCGTAGCTACCGGGAGCGAGGCCCTCGAGGACGTCCTCGGTCTCGGTCGCCCCTGCGCTCACGTCCACGTCGACGTCCGTACCCTCGATCGTGAGGTTGTGCAGGGCCTGCCCCTCGTTCGACAGGACGACCTCCTGCCCGGCCGCGGCCGTGATCGCGGTCGGCTGGAAGGCGTTGTCCACGAGGACGATCTCGACCGGGCCCGACGCTCCGCCGCCGTCGCCGTTCCCGTCACCACCGCCGCACGCGGGGGCGCCGAGGGCCACCAGGGCCAGGGCGAGCGGGATGAGGATCCTTGGCATCATGTCCGTGCTCCTTCCTCCGGCTCCTCCGGGAGCCGGTCCACGGGTTCGCGGGACAGGCGCCCCCCAAGCCAGGGTAAAGCCCGATCGAACGGGCGTGTCGGCCCGGGGCCGTCTGTGGGAACCTTCCCCGATGGCGACCGACGGCATGCGCGGCCTCGACCGCCTCCTGGACCTCCAGGAGATCGACCTCTCCATCGACCGGCTCGAGGCCCGTCACCGGGAGCTCGAGGGCGGGGAGGAGATCGGCGCGGCCCGGACCCTGGCCGACGAGGCCGAGCGCCGCCTCGGCGACATGCGCCTCGAGCTCGACGGACTGTCCCGGGAGCAGGGGCGGCTGGAGAGCGAGGCCGACTCCCTCTCCCGCAAGGAGGACGCGGAGCGCGCGCGGCTCTACGACGGGAGCGTGGCCAACCCCAAGGAGCTCGAGGCCATCCGGCACGAGGTCGAGAACCTGGTGGCCCGGCGGGGCCGCATCGAGGACGAGGTCCTGGACCTGATGGTTCGCCGGGAGGAGCTCGATGAGACGATCCGCCGGGCGGAGGCCGAGCATCGGGAGGCACGGGACCGCCTCACGGAGGTCCGCGGCGAGGCCGGACGCGAGCTCGACGAGATCGAGCGGACGCTGGTCACCCGGCGGAAGGAGCGCGAGGCCCTGGTCCCGGTGATCGCCGAGGACCTCGTGGAGCTCTACGAGGAGCTCCGGGCCCAGAAGCGCGGGGTCGGCGCGGCGGCCCTGGTCGACGGGGTCTGCCAGGGCTGCCACCAGAAGCTCTCGCCGCTCGAGCTCGACAGGATGAAGCGGGTCGAGGGTCCGAGGCGGTGCGAGTACTGCCGCCGGATCCTGATCCCCAGGTGATGCCCGGCCGCGCGCGCCCGCGGGTCATCGTGTCCTGCGACGGCGCCGCCCGCGGGAACCCCGGGCCGGCCGGCGTGGGCGTCGAGATCCGCGAGGCCGGAGGGGAGGTGCTGGCCACGATAGCCCTGGGGATCGGGATCGCGACGAACAACGTGGCCGAGTACCGCGCCGCGATCGAGGGGCTCCGCCGGGCCGGCGAGCTGGGGGCCACCGACGTCGTGCTCCGCTCGGACAGCAAGCTGCTGATCGAGCAGCTGGCCGGGAGGTGGCGGGTGAGGCACGCCACCCTCCAGCGCCTCCACTCCGAGGTCCGGTCGCTCCTGGGCCGCTTCGACCGCGTGGCCCTGGAGCACGTCCCCCGGGAACGCAACCGCGCCGCCGACCGGCTGGCCAACCAGGGCGTCGACGACTGGCTCGCGTCCGAGGGCGCCGATCACGTGCCGCCCGGGCCGCCGCCCCGGCTCTTCGGGGCGGACCCGTCGGGCGGCTAGGCCTCGTCCGGTGGGGACGGCGAGGGGGAAGTGGGGAGGGGGGTGGCCGCGGCCACCTCATCCGGTTCCGCCTCCTCCGGCGGAGGGGCGGCCCCCGACCCGTCCAGCAGGAACTCGATCACCAGCGGCCTCTCCCCGCCCCGGAGGACCACCCGGAGGATGGGGACCTCCGTGCGGTCCTGGAACCTCGCCGGGTCGAACGCGAACTGGCCCTGGACCCGGCCCCCGGGGGCGAGCCCCCGTCCGAGCTCCGGCGTCATGCGGTCGGGGCGGAGGACCTCGTCCCCGATGCGGAGGCCCGACCGGAGCGGATCGAGGACCAGCCGCCGGTCGCCGACGTTCTCCACGATGATGTTGAAGATGGTCTCGCCCGGCACGACGAATACGCTCGGCGCGAGCACCGTGGCCTGGGGGGTCTCCCTGCGCAGGTTCAGTGCACGGATCGACCCGAGGACCGAGCGACCCTCCTTCGTGACGTCCAGGAGGAGCCACTCGTGCGTGCCGCGGGGGGAAAGGACCGCCACCCCGCTGAAATCGTGCACGCTCTGCCCGGCGCCGGCCCCGCCGCCGGGGTCGAACACCACCGCGGCCCGGACCAGCACTTGGAGGACCTGGGACCCGGCCGCGGGGTCCTGGGCCAGGGCGGGGATGGCCTGCCCCAGGCTGGTGAAGTCGGCGGGGTCGATGTCCTCGATCACCACGGACCCCTCTCGCGCGGTCGGGCCGAGGGTCACCTCCTGCCAGACGGCCCAGTGCTCCAGGAACCCCGTGCCCCGCAGCGTGGCCAGGAGGGCTTCGCCGTCGTCCTCACCGATCCCCGCGTAGCCATCGAGGAAGTCGATGACCGTCTGGCGGGCCGAGGCGAGCTGGAGCGAGAGGGCCGGGGGGGCGGCTCCGAAGGGCACGGGCTGGACGGGCTCGGGTCCGGCCCCGGAGGAGCAGGCCGAGAGGGCCAGCAGAAAGACCACCGGGAGGTGGGCGAGCCGACGGGTGAGGGATGCCATGGGGCGCTGCCCGATTATAGGGCCGGCATCCGTGTACGAAACCGCTGGTAGCGCCCGGTATACTGGGTGCGGAGGAGTCGGCCGGGCGGCCGCGGTCCGGGCTGCGGCCCGGGTCGAGGAAAGTCCGGACTCCACAGGGCAGGGTGCTGGGTACCGCCCAGGCGGGGCGACCCGCGGAAAGTGCCACAGAGAGCAGACCGCCTCCGGGCGCGAGCCCGGCGGTAAGGGTGAAACGGTGAGGTAAGAGCTCACCAGCGGACCGGGTGATCGGTCCGGCTCGGCAAACCCCACCCGGAGCAAGGC
>JACQTL010000377.1 GCA_016210805.1 Actinomycetota bacterium
CTTCCGTGCGCTCGCCGGCCTCGGCGGGCAAGGGGACCTTCTGACGGCCGCGCTCCTCGCCGTGCACCATGGCGACGTTCAGTTGGCGCGCCGGCTGTTGGATGTCTCGCCGCCCGCTGCCGACGACGACGAAGGCCGGGCTGCCGCCCTCATGCACTACTTCATGACAGACCTGAGCGGCGACGAGCAGGGGACACGCGCCGCGCGAGAGAGCCTGATAAAGGCCGGCGCGGGCCGCACGAAGCAGATTCGCGGGATCTACCTGGGCCTCCGGGCCGCCGGCCTGGGCCCCGAGGACATGCGGTACCTGGGCGACGCGATCGCCCTGCCTCCCGGGCCCAAGGCCAAGGTACGCCTGCTCGTCCGCGCCTTGGCCCGGTCCGAGAACGCCGAGGAGACGATCTCCCGGCTGGCCACCGAGCCGGTGAACCTATGGAAGAACCGCCTGATCCTGGACTTGTTCCAACGCGCACGCTCCAAGGAACTCCCCTGGTACGGCCGCTGCCGCGTGGCCTACGACCGGCTCGGCACGGGAGCACCTCTGGATTTTTTCCTGGCGTGCTGGGGGGCCATCCTGGACCTGGCGCAGGGCCAATGGCTGGCCGACTTCCGGGCGGCGCGTACGCTCGAGGACTTCCACCGGCTCGCGTCCCACCATTACCTCCACGATGAGCCCGGCCCAGCCGTTCAGGCCATCGAAAGCGCACTTCACCAGGATTTCCGGGATGCGCGCGCCCACTATTCCCTCGCCTGCTGTCTGGCCCGCGCCGGCGACGTGGAGGGCGCCCGAACGGCGCTCCACGCGGCGGCCGCGTTCACGAGGACCCGCGAGCAGGCCCTCGCGCTCCTGCGCGGGATCGGGAGCGGGTGCCCCAACCCCGCCTGCCGGCTCCGGGGCCGGCGGGGAGGGGGGAACGTCGTCCTTTTCCGCCGGTACGGGCCCTCCGCCACGCCGCTGTGGCGGTGCCGGGTCTGCGGCCGGACCTTCTCGGGGAACCGGTCGAGCGTCACGTTCCGCTCCCGCCTGTCTCGGGAGGAGGTCTACGGGATCGTGGCGGAGCTGCTGGAGGGCCGCACGGTGGGGGAGATCGCCGCCTCGGACGGCGGGCCGTCCGAGGAGCGGGTCCGGCGTCTCGCCCTCCGGGCCCTCGAGATCGGGCCGTCGGTGGTCCAGGAGGTCGCGGAGGGGACCGGCCGTGCCGTCGCGGACCTCCGCGCGGGGTGGCGGCGCTTCGCGAGGACGGCCGGCGGGTGGGCCGGGAGGAGCTGAGGGGAGAGCCATGCGCGCACAGAAGGTCATCAAGGAGGCGGACCGGCTGGTGGAGGAGGGCCGGCGGCTCCAGGAGCAGGGTGCGCCGGCGGAGGCGTTGCCGAGGCTGGAGCGCGCCGTGGCCCTCCTCGACGAGGTGGAGGCGCAGCTCCTCACGGTCGATTCGGGCTCTGCCGGCCGGTTGCTCCTGGGCGTGCGGGTGCTGAGCCTGCCGGCCGCCCACTCCGCGCTGGCGGTGGTCTTCCAGAGCCTGGGCCGGTCACGGGAGGCCCTCGACCACTTCGAGGCCGTGCTCCTCGGCCACCACTTCCACGACCGCCCCAGGTGGAACGGCGTCGTCAGGCACCTCCGGCCGCTCTACGAGGGGCTCCCCGCCGAGGAGGCCGTGATGCGGCTCGAGCCCGTCGTGAAGGAGGCGAGCGGGGCTCCCCTCGACAGCGAGGGGACCATCCGGCTCCTCCAGGGAGAAGCGCACCTTCGCCTCGGTCGGGCCAAGGAGGCGGCCGACCTGTTCCGGCGCGCCCGGGGCCTCCTCGGCAGGGCGGAGGACGGGAGGTGGGTCCGGACCCCCGAGGAGGAAGCCTGGGCAAAAGAGGTGACCCGCCTGGCCGAAGTCGGCCTCCACGAAGCCCTGGGCACGGTCCACGTCGAGCTCGGCGAGCTGGAGGAAGCCCTGGAGGAGTACCGGCAGGCGCTCGAGATCCGCATCGAGATGCGGGATCGGGTCGGTCAGGGGGTCGTCTACCGGATGCTGGGCGTCGCCTGCGAGCGGCTCGGCCGGTTCGACGACGCGCGGGAGCACCTCCTCCACGCGCTGGACCTCGCACGCCAGGCCGGCATGCGCGAGGAGGAGGGACGGGTCCTCGGCCTCCTCGGGGCGGTCCACCGGGGCCTGGGCCTGACCGACGAGGCGGCGGCCTACGTGGAGGAGGCCGAGGCCATCCGCAGGGACGCCCCGGCCGGTCCGGGATCGCCGTAGAGCGCTCAGGCCGGGGCGATCCTCCGGAACGCGAGCCCGCCGTCGGCCAGGGACATCTCGACCTCGTCCCCCTCGCCGATCTCCGCCCTGGCCATGAGGAGCGACAGCGGGTTGGCCACCAGGCGCTGCACGGCCCGGCGGACCGGCCGGGCCCCCATGGCCGGGTCGTAGCTCGCCTCGACCAGGTGCTCCAGCGCCTCCGGCGTGGGGACTATCCGAACGGGCGCCGTCTCCCCGATCCGCCGCCGGACGATCTGCCGGATGTGGTCCCGGGTCAGGGGCTCGAAGACGAGCACGTCGTCGATCCGGTTCAGGAACTCCGGCGGGAACACGTCGTGCAGGTCCCTGGTGACGTCGCCGACCACGTCCCGGGCCTCGAGCTCTGGCGGCCCGCTCGCCTCGGAGGCGGCGAACCCGATCGGCGGACCGGCCCGGAACCGCCGGGCTCCCACGTTGGACGTCATCAGGACGACCGTGTTCCGGAAGTCGATGACCCGCCCGAGGGTGTCCGTGATCCTCCCGTTGTCGAAGACGGGGAGGAACAGGTTCCAGACGTCGGGATGGGCCTTCTCGATCTCGTCCAGCAGGACCACCGAGTACGGCTTGCCGCGGACCGCGTTGGCGAGCTTCCCCCCTTCCTGCCACCCGGACATGCCCGTCTTCTGCCCCAAGAGCTCGGAGACCGAGTACGGGTCGTTGTACTGGGACATGTCGAATGCGATCAGCTCCTCCCTGGTCCCGAACAGGATGGCGGCGAGCTCCTCGGCCATCTTGGTCTTCCCCACCCCGGTCGGCCCGAGCAGCAGGAAGACCCCCACGGGCCGGTCCGGGCTGGCGAAGCCGGTCCTCGCCCTGAGGATGGCCTGCGAGACCGCGTCGATCACGTGGTCCTGGCCGATCACGCGCCCTCGCAGCCTGGCGGGCATCTCGGCGAGGCGGGAGCGCTCGTCCTCCGTGAGCCGGGCGATCGGGATCTCCAGGAGGACCGAGACCACCACCGCGATGTCCTCCGCGGTGACCTCCGGCGGCTCGCCGCCGCCCCCGGCCGGCCCCGGCGTCGCCTCCAGCTTCACGTTGGTGCAGGCACGGTCGAGGAGGTCGAGGGCCTTGTCGGGGAGCCGGCGGTCGTGGACGAACCTGACCGAGAGGTCGACGGCGGCCTCCAGGGCGCCGTCGCCGACCCGCACGACGTGGAACTCCTCGTACCGGTGGCGGAGCCCCCGGAGGATCGTCAGGGCGTCCTCCCGGGACGGCTCCCCGACCACGACCGGCTGGAACCGGCGCATCAGGGCCCGGTCCGGCTCGAGGTACCTGCGGTACTCGTCGGTGGTGGTCGCCCCGATCACCTTCAGGACACCCTCGGAGAGCACCGGCTTCAGGATGTTGGCGGCGTCGACGCTCCCCCCCGTCCCGGCCTCGCCGGCCCCCACGAGCATGTGCATCTCGTCGATGAACAGGATGATGTCGTCCCGGTCGCGGACCGCGTCGATCAGGTCCTTCAGGCGCTGCTCGAACTGACCCCGGTAGGTCGTCCCGGCGACCAGGGAGCCGACCTCGATCGTCCGGATCCGCATCCCGGCCAGGCCGGGGACGGCGCCCTCCACGATGCGCTGGGCCAGGCCCTCCACGACGGCCGTCTTGCCCACCCCCGCCTCGCCGATCAGAAGGGCGTTGTTCTTCCGCCTCCCCAGGAGGATCTTCACCACCTCGGCGATCTCTCGATCCCGGCCGATCAGGGAGCTGAGCCTGCCCGTCTCCGCGGCCAGGGTGAGGTCGCGTCCCAGGGTCTCGAGCAGCTCTCCGGCCTTCCCCAGGTCCGCCCGCTCGACGCTCCGCCGGGAGCGGTAGAAGTCGGGCGGGGTGACCTCCCCGGACTCGACGATCCCGGTGAGCTCGATCTGGGCGGCTCGAGCGTCGACCCCCGACTCGTCCAGGATCCGGGCCACCAGCCCGCGGTCGTCGGCCAGGAGCGCCACCAGGATGTGATGGACCTCGACCAGCCGCTCGCCCGCGTGGGCGGCGACCTGCCGCGCCCGCTCCAGCACCGCCGCGCATTCAGGGGACACCCGCACGTCGGGCCCGCCCCGGCCCGCTCCCTCGGACAGGCGGCGCCGCAGGCTGCGGCAGACCGCGGTCAGGTCGATGCCGGCCCGGTGCATGGAGGCCGCGATGGCGGGGTCATCGATCTGGCAGACCCCCAGGAACAGGTGCTCCGCCTCGAGGAGCTCGGCCCTGAGCTCCGCGGCGATCCTGCGGGCGTGAGAGAGCACGAGCTTCCCGGACTC
>JACQTL010000378.1 GCA_016210805.1 Actinomycetota bacterium
CCCCCCGGCCACATCAGGAGCTCCGACCTCTCCACCACGCCCTCTCCGGCCAGGAGGGCCCGCAGCGGCCCCTGGAACCGGTGGTCGCTGCAGGCCAGCACGAGGGCCAGGGCCTCGGCGTCCCTCGGACCGAGGGCCGGCCCGGAGACGAGGGCGTGGATCAGGTCGGCCACGGCGCGCTCCTCGGCACCCGCCGCCCGGAGCGGACGGTCCCCCCTGACCAGGTACCGGTTCCGGCGGCCCTCCCTGGTCCGCTCGAGCTGCCCGGCCACCACGAGCTCGTTGACGATGGCCTGGACGGCCCGCTCGGTGATGCCCACGGCCGCCGCCACGTCGCGGAGCCGGAGGTCGGGCCGCCGGGCCAGGGCCACGAGGACCTGCCCGTGGTTCGAGAGCAGCGACCAGTCCCGGTCCATGTCGCCGGAACATACGAAATCGGTTTCAGGCATTCAAGTGCACCGATCGATTGACGGGCTCCCCCGTGTTCGGGACAATCGCCGTCCATGGGCTCCTCGAGCACCGAACGACCTCGCGACGCCGACGTCATCGTGATCGGCGGCGGCCCGGCCGGCGCGTCGATCGCGTCGCTCCTAGCCATGGAGGGACGGTCGGTCCTGGTGCTGGAGCGTGACATCCACCCCAGGGACCACGTCGGCGAGTCCCTGACCCCCTCCACGAACATGGTCTTCAAGCGGATCGGCTTCCTGGAGAAGATGGAGGATGCCGGGTTCGTCCACAAGCCGGGAGCCTGCTGGACGGCTCCCCGGGCGCCGGTCGGCAAGTTCATCTCGATCCGGCTCGGGGAGTTCCCGCCTCCGGGAGCGTTCCAGCTGTACACGTACAACGTCGAGCGAGACGCGTTCGACGCGCTGCTGCTCCGCCACGCCCACGACCTGGGGGCCAAGGTGCTCCAGGGGGTGAACGTCCACCGGGTCCTCTTCGAGGGCGACCGGGCGGTCGGGGTCAGGGCCAAGGTGGCCGACGGCTGGGAGCGCGACCTGTACGCGCCGTTCGTGGTGGACGCCTCCGGGCGGCGGTGCATGGTGGCCAACCAGCTCGGGCTCCGCCGCAAGGACCCGGAGTTCAACCAGTACGGGATCTACTCGTGGTTCCGGGGCGTGGAGCCGAACCCCCCCGGCTACGAGGGCTTCCTGTTCCTCCACTTCCTGGGGCTGGAGCGCGCCTGGGGCTGGCAGATCCCCCTGCGGGACGGCGTGTGGTCGATCGGGGTGGTCACCGACAAGTCCGACTTCACCAAGTCCGGCCGGAGCCACGAGGAGTTCTTCGACTCCCTCGTCGAGCGGAACCGGACCTTCCGCCACGTGATGAAGGGGGCCGAGCGGATCAGGCCCTGGTGGATCGAGGGCGACTACACCTACGAGGTCGAGCGCCTGGCCGGCCCGGGCTGGGTGATCGTCGGCGACGCCGCGAGGTTCGTGGACCCGATCTTCTCCACCGGAGTGGACATCGCCACGTACTCGGCCCTGTACGCCTTCGAGGCCATCGACGCCACGCTGAAGGGGGCCGACGAGGGGGCCGAGCTGGCTGCCTACGAGCGCAGGGTCACGGGCGGGGTGGAGGCCTGGTACCAGCTCATCTCGCTGTTCTACCGGCTCCAGAACCTGTTCACGATCTACGCGATCCGCCCCCGGTTCCGCGAGCAGGTCGTCCGGATCCTCCAGGGCAACCTGTACATCCCCGAGTCCCTGGAGCGGGCCCGGGAGATCATCGACCGGATGGAGCGATCCTACGAGCGGGTGATGGCCGACCCCTCCAACCTACTCCGCCCAGGGGCCCTCGACCCCGCCCGCCTGGCCGCCCTCCGGTAGGAGCCGGCTCGACCGCCTACCGGCTCCGGCGGATCAGGGCCTCGGGGTGGAGCAGGATGGGGTAGCCGTCGTTCCAGTCGATCCACCCCCGGCCGGCGAACGACGAGATCAGCCGGTTGGCGCTCTCCCGGGTGACCCCGATCATCTGGGCCACCTCCTCCTGGGTCACGCGCACGGTGATGCGGATGGCCTGGTCCTCGCCCTCCTGCTCGCCGTGCTCCTCGGCGAGGTGGAGCAGGACCCGGGCCAGGCGGGTGGGGGCGTCGAAGAAGACCAGGTCCTGGGTGGCCTGGTCGGCCCGGCGCAGCCGCCTGGCCATCAGCTCGAGCAACCGGCGGGCCAGGGCCGGGCGGCTCTCCAGCATCGTCCAGAACACGTCGGCCTCCAGTGCGTAGACCCGGGAGTCCTCCATGGCCCTGGCGTCCATGGCCCTCGGGCCCCGGTCGATCACCGCGAGCTCGCCGAAGATCTGGCCTCTCCCCAGGACCCCGATCATGTGCTCCTGCCCCGTCGGGGAGGCGATGGACAGCTTCACGGTGCCCTCCGCGATCAGGAAGAGCCGCTCGGTGGGCTCCCCCTCCCGGAAGATGACGTCCCCCTTCCGGTACCGGATCGGGTGGAACTTCCCGGCCAGGCTCTGGAGGTCGACGGGGTGCAGCACGGAGAAGAGCGGGGCCTCGGAGAGGATGCCGACGCGCTCCTCGAGCACCTGTCGCTCGCGGAGCCGGGCCACGGCCTGGGCCGCGGGCTTGGGAGGCACGCCGCCTCCCCGGTCGCTGGGGATCCTTCGGGCCATGGACCGACGCAATATACGAAATCCATTTCATGTATTCAATCGCAGGCGTCGGAGGGGGCCTCCGGAGGGACCGAGCGCTCGCGGCGCGAGCCGGGCCTCAGGGAACCGACCCGAGCTCGCGGTCGGCGACCGAGATCCCCGGGAACGCTGAGGACCAGACGTACCACAGGGCCACGTGGGAGGCCACGAACGAGAGCCTCTCGCCGGCCAGCTCGCCCTCCACGGCGACCCCCTCGAAGGTCCACCGGCTCCCGGTCTCCACGTCCACCGGCCCCCCCGGCCCCGGGCGGAACGTGAGCCTCCGCCCGTCGAGCTGCGGGCGGAAGGCCGCGCCGCCCCAGCTCCCCTCGGCAGGGTCGTGGAGGAGGACGAGCGGCGTTCCTCCGAGCTGGTCCTCCAGGACGCCGCCCGCGGCACGCAGGAGGTGCAGCGGGTAGGCCCTCGTCCCCGTGGCGGCGTGCACCCCGAGGACCAGCGTCCCGTGGGGCAGCCGGTCGTCGAGCCTCTCGGGGAGGGTCTCGCGGAAGGGTGCTCCGATCAGGAGCTTCTCGATCGAGTGGCGGCTCCCGTGCCCCTCGCGGGCCCCGAGGTGGCCCCGCAGCACGGTGGTCTCGGGATGCCTCTCCCGCCACAGGGCCCATTCCATCTGGTAGAGGGGCAACCCCTCCAGGGTCCGGCCCCGGAGCTTCCCCCAGATCGCCCCGCCCACGTACGGGGACCACACGCTGGCCGTGCCCCGGTCGATCACGGTGAGCGATCCCCGGTAGTGGGGGCCGTGCTCGAAGAGCAGGCGCCGGCCGTCGACCCGGGGATCGAACGCGGCGCCGGTGCTGCAGATCTCGCAGAACACGATCATCACCGGCTGGCCACCGACCACGTCGTTGGCACAGTGGTGGTTGTCCATGATCCACCACGGATAGGCCCTGGCCTCGCCCCCGAGCGCGACGCCGAGCACGACGTCGTCGTCCCGGACGTGCGTGGCCAGGGACGCCGGCACTCCGGGGGGATCGACGAGCGGCCGGCCCTCGAGGGCCAGGAACCGGGGGTTCAGCCAGCGGATCCGGTCGCCGTCCACGGTGGGCCGGGACCGCCCGAGGGAGAGCTCCTGGAGCAGCCAGTGGCGGTGGCGGGGAAACGCGCGGGGGTTCCGAGCCAGCCAGCCCACCCCCCGGTAGAGCCGCCGGGCGCGCTTCCTGGCCATGGATAGACGGGACAAGCGGAGCTCCTCTGACGGGGGGTCAGAACCGAGGCGTTTCCGTGTACTCCCCGAACACGGCGCGGAGGGCGTCCACGATCTCGCCCTCCGTGCAGTAGGCGCGGGCGCACTCGACGAGCGCCGGCATCAGGTTCTCCTCGGTGGCGGCCACGGCCCTCAGGGCCCCAAGGGCCCGCTCGGCCCGTTCCCCGTCCCGGTCGGCCCGCATGGCCTGCACCGCCTTGACCTGCGACATCTCGGTCTCGGGCGTGATGATCAGGGTGTCGATGGGGGGCTCGTCCGGGTCCACGAACGCGTTCACCCCCACCTTGACCAGGCGGCCCCTCTCGTAGAGCTCCTGCTCCCGGAAGGCCGCGTCGGCGATCTCGGACTGGAAGTAGCCGCGCTCGATCCCCACCAGGACCCCCTCCAGCATCGAGCCCCTCCCCATCTCCTCGATCCTGGCGAAGTACCCCTCGGCCAGCTCC
>JACQTL010000369.1 GCA_016210805.1 Actinomycetota bacterium
CGTGAGGAGCGCGTCGACCGCGTCCTTGGCCCCGTGCACCACGTTGAACACGCCCTCCGGGAGCCCCGCTTCGACCAGCAGCTCAGCGATCCTCACCGCCGAGAGCGGCGTTCGCTGCGACGGCTTGTGCACGAACGTGTTCCCGCACACGATCGCGAGCGGGATCATCCACAGCGGCACCATGTTCGGGAAGTTGAACGGCGTGATGCCGGCCACCACGCCCACCGGGAACCGCACGAGCTCCTCGTCGATCCCGTGGGCGATCTGGTCCAGGTTCGTCCCCTGGAGGAGCGTCGGGGCCCCGCAGGCGAAGTCCACGACCTCGATGGCCCGGCGGACCTCGCCCTGGGCCTCGGGGAGCGTCTTGCCGTTCTCCCTCACGACCAGCTCGGAGAGCTCCTGGAAGTGATCGTCGAGGAGCTGCTTGAACCGGAACATCACCTGGGCCCGGTCGGGGACCGGCGTGTTCGCCCACTCGGGGAACGCGGCCCTCGCCGCGGCCACCGCCCCCTCGATCTCCTCGGCCGTCGAGTACGGGAGGAGCGCGATGGTCTCCCCGGTGGCCGGGTCGAAGACCGGATCCACCTGGACGTCGCCGTCCTCGGCCGCCCGCCACTCGCCGCCCACCAGCCCCGGTACTCGCGTCGCGGTCGTCACGTGATCAACCTCCTAGGTCAGGAACTGGCTCCGGGAGCGGGGAAGGAACTTCCCGCCGCCCTCCTTGCCGTGCCACTCGTCGCCCTCCACGAGGACGGTGCCCCGCTGCATCACGATCTCGGGGAGGCCCTTCACAGTCCACCCCTCGTAGCACGAGTAGTCCACGTTCATGTGATGGGTCTCCGCGGAGATCGTCCGCTCGTGGTTCGGGTCGAACACCACGATGTCGGCGTCGAACCCGGCCGCGATCGTGCCCTTCCGAGGGTACAGGCCCATCATCCGAGCCGGCGCCGTGGAGGCCAGCTCCACGAACCGGGAGAGCCCGATGTGGCCGTTCACCACGCCCTGGAACAGCAGCGTGAACCGGTCCTCCACCGAGGGGAGCCCGTTCGGGATCTTGGCGAAGTTCCCGACGCCCAGCTCCTTCTGGCCCTTGTAGTTGAAGGGCGCGTGGTCGGTGGAGACGACCTGGAGGTCGCCCTGCCTCAGGCCGGCCCACAGGTCCTCCTGGTGGTCGGCCGGGCGGAGGGGGGGCGAGCAGACGAACTTCGACCCTTCGAACCCGGGACGAGCCATGTCGTCGTGCGAGAGATACAGGTACTGGGGGCAGGTCTCGGCGAACGCCGGGAGTCCCCGGTCGCGTGCCTCGCGCACCGCATCCAGCGCGTCGCGGGACGACAGGTGGACGATGTAGGCGGGCGTCCCGGCCAGCTCGGCCAGCTTGAACGCCCGGTGGACGGCCTCCCCCTCCATCGCAGCCGGACGGGAGATCCCATGGTACTGGGGGTCGGTCTTCCCGTCGGCCAGGAGCTGGTCCACGAGCACGTTGATCGGACCGCCGTTCTCCGCGTGCATCAGGATCAGCGCGCCGGACGCCGCGGCCCGCTGCATCGCGCGGAAGATGGAGGCGTCGTCGAGCATGAACACGCCCGGGTACGCCATGAACAGCTTGAACGAGGTGATCCCCTCCCCGATCAGCCCGTCCATCTCGTCGAGGGTCTGGTCGTTCACCTCGCGGACGATCATGTGAAGCCCGTAGTCCGTCTGGGCCTTCTCGGCCTTCTGGAACCACGTGTCCAGGCCCTCCCGGAGCGTCTTCCCGTAGTCCTGGACGGCGAAGTCCACGCAGGTCGTGGTGCCGCCGAACGCGGCCGCCCGGGTCCCGGTGCCGAAGTCATCCGAGCAGAACGACCCGCCGAACGGCAGGTCGAAGTGCGTGTGCACGTCGACGCCGCCCGGCATCACGTACCGGTCGGTGGCATCGATCACCCGGTCGAGGCCTTCCTCCGACTCCACCAGGCCCACCCCGACGGCCGCCACCCTCTCGTCCGCGATCAGCACGTCGGCGTGGGACGTCTCCGCGGCCGTGACGACGGTCCCGTTCTTGATCAGCGTCCTCATCCCCGCGTCCCCCTAGGTACGTTCCACGTATGGGGCCCGCCAGTCGGCGGGCTCGAACGGAGCACCGAACACGGCGCGGACCCTGGCCAGGCGTCCGTCCCTCACCTCCTGCACCTCGACGACCTGCCACGGTCCGCCCTCCAGGCCCGGATACTGGAGGGCGGCCTCCGTCACCCACAGGTCCTCCCGGCCCACGATCCGCAGGACCCGGATCGACGGGAACCCCTCGAAGGCCCGGACCATCCCCAGGAAGCTCTCCGGCCCGACGACGCGCTCCCCCGACTGCGGGTTCTCCTAGACGAAGTCGTCGGCGAGCTCCGCCGCCGCGGCCTCGAAGTCCTTGCGGTCCAACGCTCCCCAGAACCGCTCGACGGCGGCCCGGTTCTCCTGGTCCCCCATCGGCACCTCCTCGCGGCCGGGGATGGTCAGACCTTCTCCTGGACTTCCCGGAAGGCCACGTCCAGGGTCTCGATGGCCCGGGCGGCGTCCTCCTCTGTGATCGAGAGCGGCGGTGAGAGCCGGAGGACGTTCCCGTACAGCCCGCCCTTGCCGACCAGCACTCCGCGGTCCTTGGTGACCTCCATGACCTGCGCGGCGCCTTCCGCGTGGGGCTCCCTCGAGCCGCCGTCCCTCACCATCTCGACCCCGAGCATCAGCCCCTTGCCCCGGACCTCGCCGACGACGTCGTAGCGGTCCTCCAGCTCCTTCAGCCCGTCCATCAGGAACTTCCCCACCCGCCGGGCGTTGTGCTGGAGGTCCTGCTCCTCGATGTTGTCCAGGTTGGCCAGCGCGAACGTCGTGGCCAGCGGGTTCCCGCCGAACGTGGAGATCGAGTTGGCCTTCAGGGACTCCATCATGTCGGCCCGGGACAGCACCGCGCCGATGGCCATGCCGTTCCCGTGGCCCTTGGCAATGACCATGGCGTCGGGCTGCACGTCGTAGCCCTCGATCCCCCAGTAGGTCACGCCGGTCCGCCCGAACCCGGTCTGGACCTCGTCGGCGATGAACGGGATCCCGTACTCGTCGAGGATGCCCTTCACGATGGGGAAGTACTCGGGCGGCGGGGTGACGAAGCCGCCCACCCCCTGGATCGGCTCGGCGATCATCGCGGCGACCTCGCCGGACGTGGTGGTCTCGATCACGTTGCGGAGGTCCTCGGCACAGGCCACCCCGCACTCCGGGTAGGTGAGGTGGAGGGGGCACCGGTAGCAGTACGCCGGCACCGCGTAGCTCACGTTGAGGGGCGAGAACGACGTGGCCGACCAGCCCCGGTTCCCCGTGATCCCCACCGCGCCGAACGAGCGGCCATGGTAGGAGTTCCGCAGGGCGATGATCTCGTTCGAGCGGCGCCAGGTCGTGGCGAACAGCAGCGCGGCCTCCACGGCCTCCGTCCCCGAGCCCACGAAGAACGCCTTCACGTCCACGCCGTCCGGCGGGGCGATGGGCGACCTCGCCGTGAGCCGCTCGGCCAGCTCGACCATGGGACGGATCAGGTAGAGCGTGGAGGTGTGGGCGATCTTCCCGGCCTGCTCGCGGAGGGCATCGACGATCCGGTCGATCGCGTGCCCGGAGATCGTGGTCACGATGCCCCCGAAGAAGTCCAGGTACTCCTTCCCCGAGCTGTCCCACACGCGCGTGCCCTCGCCCCGGACCAGCTCGATCGGCTCCTTGTAGTACAGGGCCAGCCAGTTGGGCAGGACGTCGCGGTGCCGCCCGAGGAGCTCCGCGGCGTCGTCCAGGAACTCCGCGCCTCCCCCGGTCACGGCAGCAGCTCCGTCAGCTCGTGGTAGGTCTCCGGCCGGCGGTCCCTGAGGAACTGCCAGGTGTTGCGGACCTCCCGGATCTTGTCGAGGTCGAGGTCGGCCACGAGCACCTCGTCCTCGGTCTCGCTCGCCTGGGCCACGATCTGCCCGCGGGGGTCGCAGAAGTAGCTCGAGCCGTAGAACTGGGCCGAGTTGAGCGGCTCTTCGACGCCGACCCGGTTGATCGCGCCGATCCAGTAGCCGTTGGCCACGGCGTGGGCGGGCTGCTCGAGCTCCCACAGGTAGCGCGACAGCGACTTCACCGTGGCGCTCGGGTTGAAGACGATCTCGGCGCCCTTCAGGCCGACCTGCCGGGCCACCTCCGGGAAGTGCCGGTCGTAGCAGATGATCAGGCCGATCTTCCCGACGGAGGTCTCGAAGACCGGGTAACCGAGGTTCCCCGGCTTGAAGTAGAACTTCTCCCAGAAGCACGGGCCGACGTGCGGGATGTGGGTCTTGCGGTACTTGCCGAGGAACGTGCCGTCCCGCTCGATCACCGCGGCGGAGTTGTAGTAGACACCGGTCTGCTCCTCCTCGAACCACGGCACGACCAGCACCATGTTGTGCTGCTTGGCCACCTGCTGCATGCGCTGGATGATCGGGCCGTCGTCTGGCTCCGCCGTGTCGTACCACTTGGGGTCCTGCTCCGCGCAGAAGTAGGGCCCGTGGAAGATCTCCTGGAGGCAGGTCACCTGTGCGCCCTCGGCCGCGGCCTTCCCGATCAGCTCGACGTGCTTGTCGACTGCCTCGTCCTTGGGCATGTTCGCGTAGCACTGGATCACGGCCGCTCGTACCGTGGCCATGCCCCACACCCCCTTCTCTCACCCGGCGGGAGGCCCCGCCCCGGAACCCCCATCTTCTCGCAGAACGCCCTTCCCGGGCGAGCCCCCAGGATGTCGGGTGTGCGGGTCGCGGGCCCGGTTCCCGAGGGGGCGAATCAGGGCCCCCATCCCGTGCTCGTCAACCCCCGGGCTCGAGCACGGGGAGCCCCTCCCGAGACGCAGCCTCGCGCAAACGGCGGTCATAGGTCACGAAGCCCTCGAGGTCACCGCCCAGCGTGAGTGCGGTCGCCAGATGGATCGCGTCGAGCGTTCGGAGCTCGACCGGATGGAGCTCGGCGGCACGACTGAGGACACCCTGGTCCATGCCGAGGAGGGCGACCCCCGCCAGCACTTCCTGCGCGCGGGAGACGACATCGGCCATGCCCGTACGGCGGGCGGAGCGGAGCACCTCGACCCTGGCCAGGGAACTGGAAACGGCTGGTGGCTTGGGTCCCAGGGCATCGACGAGGGCACCGGTCTCCGCCTCGCGGACCACGAGCTTCACGATCGCCGAGGAATCCAGGTAGATCACGGACTACAGGCGCTCCGCTCGCTCCTCGGCGAGGGCCTCGCTGAGCTTCGTCGAGATGGGGCCCTCCGGGGGGAGAAGGGATGCCAGGTCCCGGGTGGGCGCCGTGGCCCGCCCCGATGCGACCAGCCGCTCGAGAGGAGTGGACGGGACCGGAAGCGGCACCAACGCGGCGACCGGACGCCCCCGCTCCGTCACCTCCAGCCGTTCGCCCCGCTCGACGCGCCTCAGGTACTTGCTCAGGTTCTGCCGGAGCTCGCGCACGCCGACGCGACTGCTTTCCATGTAGCACATGGTAGCACAATTAGAGGATCGCCTCGTCTCCTGCATCGAGTAGAGGGTTGCACCGGGTCATCCCGATCGGGAACGACCGGTTCTGGTCCCTGCCCTCGGCGTATGTCGTGGTATGCTCTTTGCATGTCGGAGCAGATTGCAGTTCGCATCCCAGATGACCTGGCCGGGGAGCTGGACCGTCTGATCCAGCGAGGTCGGTTCCAGAGCAAGGCGGAGGCGATACGCGCTGGGTTGAGAGGACTCCTCGACGCCGAACGCCGCCGTGACATCGGAGAGAGGATCGTCGAGGGTTACACGCGGATCCCGCAGACCGACGAAGAGATGGCCGCTGCCATGGAGGCCGCACTTCGGTCGATCGAAGAGGAGCCCTGGTGACCGAGCCGGCACGAGCAGAGATCTGGTGGGGTGAGTCTCCCGAGGCCAAGGGCCGACCCTACCTGGTCCTGACGCGGGACCGCGCGATCCCCGTCCTCCGCACCGTGTTGGTGGCCCCGGTCACCCGCACGATCCGCGGCATCCCCTCCGAGATCCCCCTCGGACAGGACGAGGGGATGCCGGCCGCATGCGTGGCGACGATGGACGGGATACTTCCCTTCCCGAAGACGTTGCTCACCCGGCGGATGGGGGCCCTAGCGCCGCCTCGTCGTAACGAGCTGTGCGAGGCCCTGGCCGCAGCGACCGACTGCTAGCTCCCGTCCCCGTCCAGCCCGCTGGCCGTCCCCTCCCGTTGGTGCGGTCTCGCGCGGGACCGAACGTGACCGGTCAGCGACCTACCGCCCCAGGCAAGTCGAGGTCTGGTCGCTCGCGAGAGTCGGAGAGGTCAGCCGTTCGGCAGTTGGATGACGAACGGCACCGCCGCCGCCCAGAGCGTGATGAGAGCGGCTGCCCAGAGCGCGATACGCCTGCGTCGCCCCGAAAAGGGCGGGCGGAGTGCGGCGCCCCAGGCCATGATCGACACCCCCGCATCGAACGCCAGCAGGTGCTCGACGCGGACCGGCACCGCCCGCAGCATGAGGAACCCTGCGCCGGACGTGACCACCGCGCCGACGACCAGGAGCGTGATCCCCGCTCTGGCCAACTCCCCTACCGGAACGCGGGGATCACTTGCTCGCCGAACTGCTCGATGATGCCGCCGGGGCCGGGGTCCTCCTGCATCGAGTAGATGTTGAACTGGGTCATCCCGATGTCCTGGAGCTCCCTCAGCTTCGCGATCACCTGCTCGGGCGTGCCGAGCACGCAGAACCGGTCCACCACCTCGTCGGTGACGAACTGGGCGTGCTCGGCCCCCGTGCGTCCGTGCTCGGAGTAGTCGTAGTGGTCCCGGGCCGCGATGTAGTCGGTCAGGGCCTGGGGCAGGTCCGACGACGCATACCGGTTCACCAGGTCGACCACATGGTTCGACACCAGGGCCGGGAACCACCGGACCTGGTCCCTGGCCTTGGCCATGTCGTCCCCGATCCAGGCCGGGGCGGCGACCTGGATCTGGATGTCCTCGAACCGCCGCCCGGCCTCCGCCGCCCCCTCCCGCACGTACTTCAGCGACCACTCGAGGATGTAGGGGTCGGCGAGCTGCATGATCAGGCCGTCGCCGACCCGCCCGCAGGCCCGCAGGGCCTTGGGCCCGTACGCCGCCACCCAGATGGGCAGGCGGTGCCCCTCGCTCCACTTGAGCTGGAGCGGGGTGCCCTCGAAGTCGACCTCCCGTCCCTCGGCCATGTCGCGGATCAGCCGCACCGCCCACTCCAGGCGGTCCACCGAGACGGGCTTCTGCCCGATCACCCGCCGCGCGGAGTCACCCCGGCCCATCCCGACGTCCATGCGCCCCCCGGTGATCTCCTGGAGGGTGGCCATCGCGCTCGCCGTGACGGTCACGTCGCGGGTGGCCGGGTTCGTCACGCAGGGACCCAGCCTGAGCCGGGACGTGTTCAGGCCTATCGCCGTGAACACCGTGTAGAACTCCTGCCACAGCACGTGGGAGTCCCAGGCCCAGACGTACTCGAACCCCCGGTCCTCCGCGAGCTTCGACCACTCGACCACCCGCGAGACGGGCGGGTCGAGCATGAACGTCACGCCGAACGACGACGACGACGACGACATGGTCGCTCCTTCCTGTGTCGGCTACCGGCCCCGGCCGGGCGGTACGTTCCCCCTACTCGCCGCCGGCCGTCACCTCCACATCCTCCTTCACGTAGTCCGCGCCGCGGACGTCCACGCCCTCGGCCTCCAATTGGGCCACCGCCTCCTCCGCGTGAGAGGTCACGTACGCCGAGTCGGTCGGCGCCGTCGACAGCGGGCAGAGCTCCAGGCAGATGTCCGCGGTGAGCTGGTAGAGCGCGGGGTCCATGACCCCGATGCCCAGGTCGTTCGGCCAGATCAGCGCGTTGATCTCGTTGAGCTGCCAGCGCTGGTGCCCCTCGCCGAGCGTGGGCCCGTTGGCAAGCACGATGTCCAAGCACTCCTCGAAGTTGTCACGGCAGAACACCCAGCCCTTGAAGGTGGCCTTCAGGAACCGGACCGTGATGTCCTGGTTGGCCTCCTCGGAGATCCAGTCGGCCCGGACGAACATCCCGTCCTCCATCATCCCGGTGCCGATGTCGGACATCCTCATGACGTTGAGGTCGTCGAGCGTGTAGAGCTCGCCGGTCGCCGGGTTCTCGGTCTCCAGGATCTGGGCCAGCTCGTTGTAGGTCATGGCCGCGGCGGCGTCGACCTCACGGTTCAGGAACAGGTTCATGTCGAACGGCTGGTCCACGATCTCGACGCTGCTCGGGTCGTCGGGGTCCATCCCGGCGGCTCGCAGCGCGGCCAGGAGCTGGTACTGGTTCCCGCAGCACCAAACGCCGACCTTCTTGCCGGCCAGGTCGTCGATCGAGTCTAGGCCGGTGTCCTTCCACGTGACCTCGGTCATGCCGCCCCGGGTGAACACCTGGGCCACGTTCACGAGCTCGGAGCCCTGGTCACGTGTCGAGAGGAGGCTGGCCAGCCAGTCGAGCCCGAATTCGGCCTGCCCCCCGGCGACGACCTGCTCGGGCGTGATGTCGGGGCCGCCGGGGAGGATCTCGACGTCGAGGCCCTCGTCCTCGTAGTAGCCCTGGTCCAGGGCCGCGTAGTAGCCGGCGAACTGGGCCTGCGTGACCCACTTGAGCTGGACCTTGACCTTGGTCAGCTCCCCGTCGCCGCCCCCACCGCCGCCGTCGCCGCACGCCGCCGCGACGAGGCTGAAGGCCGTCAGGAAGAGCAGCGCCTTCCACCACTTCGTTCCTCGCATGTCGGGCTTCCCCTTCCGGTTCCGGCTCCGGCCCCGCCGGAGCGCCGAGCTCCGCTGCCTCCCCGGTGCGACGTCGTCCCCTGCCCGCCCTCCTTCCTAAGTGTGGCCCCGGACCGACGGGTGCCAGCGCATGGCGAACCGCTCGGCCACGACGATGGCCAGGTAGAAGGCCACGCCGAGGACGCTCGCCACCACGATGGCCGCCCAGGCCCGGTCGAACACGAAGAGCGAGGCCGAGTTGCGGATGATCGGGCCGAGGGCCGTCGTGGAGCCCCCGAAGTACTCGCCCACCACCGCGCCGATCATGGAGAGCACGCTGGCCACCTTGAGCGCGGAGAACAGGTAGGGAAGCGCCGTGGGGATCCGGACCCTCCGGAAGATGGCCCGCTGGCCGGCGGCGTACGAGCGCATAAGCTCGATCTGCTCCGGCCGGACGGAGGTCAGCCCGCGGAGCGTGTTGATCATCACCGGGAAGACCACGATCACGGCGACGATGGCCATCTTCGACACCGGGTTCAGGGTCCCGAACCAGTTGTTCATGATCGGGGCGAAGGCGATGATCGGCACGGCGTTGGCCGCGATCGCGTAGGGCATGAGCGCCGACCCGAGCCGGCGCCACCGGGCCAGCACGAGGGCCAGCCCGACCCCGGCCAGGGTCCCCATGGCGAAGCCGCCCAGGGCCTCCCGGAACGTGAACAGCCCGGCATCGACGAGCAGCTTCCGGTCCCTGACCAGGGCGTCCAGGATCTCCGAGGGCTTGGGGAGGAGGAACCGCTGGATCCCCAGGGCCCTGACCAGGACCTCCCAGGCCACCAGGGCCATGACCAGGACCAGCGCGGCCGGGGCCCAGTCCCGGAGCCGGTGGCCGATCCGCCGGCGGAGGGTCTCCGGGGGCAGGGCCTGAACGATCGCGCTCACCGCTCCTCCTCGGCGGCGAGCAGCTCGGCCTCGGGGAGGGGTTGATCGGCGGGCGGGCCCTCGAAGACCTCCGGCGCCCCCCGGTGGAGCAGCTCGCGGACCTCCTTCACCAGCTCGAAGAACCGCGGCTCGACGCGGGTCTCCGCCATCCGGGGCTGCGGGAGGCCCACGTCCACCACGTCCACGATGCGGCCCGGGCGCGCCGACATCACCACCACCCGGGTCGACAGGAACACCGCCTCGGCGATCGAGTGCGTGACGAACACGATCGTGCTCTTGCTGCGCTCCCAGATCCGGAGGAGCTCGTTGTTCAGGCGCTCCCTGGTCATCTCGTCGAGCGCGCCGAACGGCTCGTCCATGAGCAGGAGGGCCGGAGAGAACGACAGCGCTCGGGCGATGGCCACCCTCTGCTGCATCCCGCCGGAGAGCTGCCAGGGGTGGTGTTGCTCGAACCCGGTGAGCTCGACGAGCTCGAGCATCTCGCGGACCCGGGCCGACCGGCGTTCCCGTTCCCAGCCCAGCATCTCCAGGGGGAGCCCGATGTTCCGGGCCACCGTGCGCCAGTCGTACAGGACGGCGTCCTGGAAGACGATGCCGTAGTCCCGGTCGAGGCGGGCCTGGTGGGCGGGCTTCCCGTTCACCTGCACCTCGCCGCCGATCGGCCGGATCAGGTCGCCGATCACGCGGAGCAGCGTGGACTTCCCGCATCCCGAGGGCCCGATCAGCGAGACGAACTCACCGGGCTCCACCCGGAGGTCGATCTCGTCGAGGGCCGCCACCCGCCCGCCACCGCGGACGGTGAAGACCTGGGAGACGCCGCGGAGCGAGACGGCCGGCGCGCGATCGCCGTTCCCGTTCATGCGACGTGCTCCGGGGCCCGGTGGACGACCAGCCTCTCGGCCACGGCCACGACGGCGAAGAACGCGATCCCGAGCAGGGCGGCGACGACGTTCGTGGCCCACAGGGAAGGTGGCGACGACAGGTAGAACTGGTTGAAGTTGAGGATCGCGCCGCCCAGCCCGTCCTGGATCGAGGAGGGCAGCTCGCCGATGATCGCGCCGACCACGCTGGCCGTGGCCGAGACCTTCAGCGCCGCGAATATGAACGGCAGGGCCGCCGGTACCCTGAGCTTCCACAGCACCGCCCAGGGGGAGGCCGCGTAGGACCGCATCAGCTCGAGCGACCGGGGCTCGACCGACTTCAGCCCCCGGAGGGTGTTGATCGTCACCGGGAAGAAGGTCAGGTAGGCCGAGATCACCGCCACCGACAGCCACCCGGCCTTCAGCCAGACCACGACCATGGGGGCGATGGCCAGGATGGGGATCGTCTGGGAGGCCACGACGTAGGGCAGGAGCCCCCTTTCGAGGAGCCGCGAGTGGGCGAAGGCGATCCCCAGGAGGAACCCGGTCACCCCCCCGAGGAGGAACCCCGTAGCCGCCTCCCGCGCGGTGAACAGGGCCTTGCCCGCCAGGACCCCGATCAAGAGCGGCCCGTTGCGACGGGACGGCTCGAAGAACTGGCCGAAGATCTGGTGGAGGTGGGGCATCGTGCGGTCGTCGACCTCGAACGGCCAGGTGAGCCCGAGGGCCTCCCCCATGGCCTTGTAGCCCTCCCACACCGCCGCCAGGCCCAGCAGGACGGCGAGGAACGCCAGGAGCCGCGACGTCCTAGCGCCCAGTACCGCCCCCTCCCGCGCGCGGGACCGACGTCCCAGATGGCCGGATCCCCCCGTCGTCCCCGGCCGCGAGGGGCGCCCTCGATGCTAGGGCGTCGCCCCCGGCCGGGCAAGGGTTCAGGCGTAGAGCCGGTCTATCTCGTCCGCGTACTTCTCGTGGACCACCCGCCGCTTGAGCTTGAGGGTCGGCGTGAGCTCCTCGGAGTCCACCGTCCACTCCGTGGGGAGGATGGCGAACCGCTTGACCGCCTCGGCCTGAGAGACGTGCTGGTTCGCGTCGTCCACGGCCCGCTGGACCTCCTCGCGGACCCTGTGGTCGACAGCCAGCTCGGAGAGCGAGGAGAACGCGATCCCCCGCTCGCGCGCCCACCCCGGGGCCACCTCGCCGTCCAGCACGACCAGGGCGGCGACGTACGGGCGCCGGTCGCCGACCACGCAGGCTTGACCGACCAGGGGATGCCGCTTGAGGAGGCTCTCCAGGTTCGCCGGGGAAACGTTCTTGCCCCCGGCCGTGATGAGCAGCTCCTTCTTGCGGTCCACGATCCGGAGGTGGCCGCGCTCGTCGAACGCCCCCACGTCCCCGGTGTGCAGCCAGCCCTCCGCGTCGAACGTCTCGGCGGTCTTCTCCGGGTCCCTGTAGTAGCCGGGGCTCACCACGCCGCCCCGGACCAGGACCTCGCCGTCCTCGGCCAGGCGGACCTCCACCCCGGGCAGGGGGACCCCCACCGTCCCGAGACGGACCGCCCCCGGCCGGTTCGAGGTGGCCGGCCCGGTGTCCTCGGTCATCCCGTAGATCTCGTGGAGGACGATCCCGATCGCGGCGAAGAACTCCAGGGTGTCGATCGATATGGGAGCGGCCGCCGTGGCGGCCAGGACGCAGCGGTCCAGCCCCAGCTTGTGGCGGATCTTCGAGAACACGAGCCTGTCGAACAGGGCCCGCTTGGCCCGTAGCCCGGCGGGCACCGGCTTCCCGGCCTGCTCCAGGCGGACGGCCCGCCTGCCGGCCTCGATCGCCTGGAGGGCGATCCTCCGCTTGCGCTCGTTCGGCTCCTCGGCCAGTGCGGCCATGACCCCGGCCTGGACCTTCTCCCAGACCCTGGGGACGCCGAAGAACACCTCGGGCCGGACCTCCTCCACGACCTCGATGAACCGGAGGATGTCGGGGGCCATGTGGACGTGGGCCGCCTTCCGGATGGCCAGATACAGGCTGGCCACGCGCTCCGCGATGTGGGCCAGCGGGAGGTAGGAGACCGCCCGGAGCCCGTCGGGGAGGTGGGGGGCCACGCGGACCAGCGACTCGGCGGTCCACAGCACGTTCCGGTGGGTGATGACGACGCCCTTGGGTGGCCCGGTGGTCCCGGACGTGTAGATCAGGGTCACCGGGTCGTCGGGCTTCGCCCGACTCCACGTCTCCTCGAACCGCTCCAGGCCGCCGGGCTCGTCCAGCGCGGCCCGGCCCCTGGCCATGAGGTCCTCCCAGGAC